>CAZMPA010000022.1:0-17158 GCA_964567915.1 uncultured Isosphaeraceae bacterium
GAGCCACTCGCTGTACGTCCGCTGCTCGGGGAACATGTGGTACGTGTTCTGTGTCGGATGCGCTGCGTCCAGACTGTTGAGCTCAAACTTCTCGGTCGACTCATTCCATGAGAAGACCGGGTTGCCCAGATCGTGACAGGGCGCGCAGATGCTCGCCTCCATGTGGTGAGGCGAATACCAGATCTGTGATGCGCCGTGCATGTTGATGCCGACGTCATCAAGCGGACCGCGGCGGTCATCGATGGGGTCAAGAATGAATCGGCCGTTGCCGGGGAACGCCGGGTCCGGATAGGTTCCCGCGTCAATCAGCGACTGAAGAATGTCCGTGTCCTGCGCAGGATTGTCGATGGACGCTATCGGATCCACCATGCGATGGCAGAAACTGCATGTGATCCCGTCGAAGTCGTCCGGGTCCCAGAGTGCGTCCAGATCTCCTCCGGTACTGCGGCCTTCCACCCAGCCCTTCGGAGAGTGGCAGCGAATGCAGTACTCGCCCGCGCCGGCGGCGTCCTGGTTGGCGATGACAACCGCAGCCTGCCAGACCGGGTCGCGGACCGACTGGGCCATCATGGTGCCGGCCCAGTTGATGTGCGGCGAGGTGATTTCGTCGGGGTTGTCGTCGTCCAGGAAGTTGTGACAGCTGAGACAATTCCAGGACTCGGTAAAGACCTGCAGGCCCTCGGGCTCGGGCTGTGTACCGGGCTGATAGAAGTCCGCAGCGGTCGTGGGCACCTGCACCTGGTCAGCGGTGGCCAGACCCGTCAGGGCAACCACAGCTGCCGCGGCACACGCGGCCGGGCCACTTGTCACTTCAAAATGCTGTCGCACCGGCACACGCTCCCTCTTCACGCTGTCGACCCACAGAGGGCCAAATGCCTCCCACACCTCGCTCAAAGACGCTCAACCGTACTTTGGATAGAGCTGCGGTCAATACCGGACCCACGAATCTGCTCACCAATAGGTAGACTCGGCCCGGATGACCATTCGCTCCATCGCGATCCTCGGATTCATCGGGTTTGTAACGGGGTGCTCAGCGCACCGCGGCCCCGAGGTGGTGACCGTCCAGCCTGAGCACTATGAGGCCGCTTTCTCCACCGCGGTCGAGCTGGTCCGGGCCGGAGGCTGGGAGCCCGAGTTCATGGACCGCCGCAGCGGCGTCATTGAGTCGGGCCCGGTCCAGGCAGGGTCCCTGCTGGAGCCGTGGCACCTCAACACCGAGGACATGCCCACGATCGTCGAAAATACGCTCTCAAAGACCCGTACGAGGGTTCGACTCGAGTTTCGACCCGCCAGCGGGATGGCGTTGGCCCATACCGAACGCACCAGCGTCGACCCGGCAGACTTCCTGGGAACACTGGATATGGCGGATCTGACGGCCACAGAAGGGCCGCTGGACCTGCGAGCGTGGGTCTACGTCGAGCACGGCCACCGCCCCAACATCATGCGAAGCACCTGGATGCCCAGCCTGAAGGCCACGCCCCGCAGAACCGGCTACGACAACCGGTGGGAACGGCCACCGAGCGGCGAATTCTGGATCCCCACCAGCCGCGACCGCTCCGCAGAGCGAAAGCTCCTTGGCGCCATCGAGAAGGCGATGCAGACCGGCCAGCCCGCCCAGACTGCCACTCCAGAGGCCTCTGGATAGGACCCGCCGCCTGGCCCTTGCCTCAAGGCCGACCAGTGGTAGGCTGAGGTGTTGGTTCAGGCGAGGGGTCTTGAGGAGCGAGTTTCACATGCGACGGCTCACGGCGGCAACTGCCGCTGCCATGCTGACCACAGTCTGCCTGGCCGACTACCGCGCGTGGATCGGCTGGGATGCCCTTGTGGATCGGGTCGGCCTTGAGCATGTGCCAACCGGCGCCGACGTCATCGTCGGGCAGGTCGAAGCTGCCAACAGCAATGGCTACTACTCGCCGGATGCAGACAACCCGGAGTTCGATGGCAAGTACATCATTCGCCGCTCCGGTGGGTCGGCCACCCCGTCCAACCATGCAACAGGCGTGGGTAAACGTTTCTACGGCCTGGACACGAGCATCGCGCCCGGTGTCTGGTTCATCAATTGCTTTGAAGCGAATGACTGGGTGCAGGGCGGCTTTCTGAATGTCGGCGCAGGCCCGAGCACGCCGCCCGAAGGCGCAATGGGCGCGCAGAAGATCTGGAGCCATTCCTGGGTCGGCTCGTTCGGAAGCACGGCGCTCGATCAGGAAGCCCTGCGACGAATGGACTGGACCATCGATCGTGACGACACCGTCTTCGCGGTCGGCCTGAACAACGGCGGCGACCAGATGCCGCTGCTGGCCTATTCCTACAACGCCATCAGCGTCGGACGCCGCGACGGCGACCACGCCTCGGGCGACGTGCCCGCCGGCTTTGAAGGCGAAGGTCGCATGATGCCGAGCATCACCGGGCCCGAGAACACAACGAGCGACTCGACGCCCATCGTCGCAGCCTCGGTCGCCGTGCTCACCGAAATGGTTCGGACCGACGACGCCATCGACGCCGACGGCGAACAACCCGAGGTTCTCAAGGCCATTCTCATGGCCGGCGCCAAACACCAGGGCGTTGATGGGGCCGACTGGACGAACAACGCCCCGCAATCGGGGCCCGATCGTGGATGGACCGCCCGGCCGTTGGATGAGTCGGTCGGCGCGGGCCATCTGCACATCGACCACGCCCACGAGACGATGTCGGCCGGGCGAACAACGCCCACGGCCAACGCCCCGACAGCGCCCGCATCCGGCCAACATGGCTGGTCATTTGACGCGCTGGATGCAGGCGAGCAGCGCTGGTGGCGGTTCACGCTCCCTGACGGCGCCGCCAAGTTCGCGGTGGCGGCTGCATGGAACCGCACGGTCCCGTCAAACTTCGGCCAGCCGGCGGTCGCCGACTTCGACCTGGAACTCTTTGTCAAGGTCGACGGCGCGCCTGTCGCGCTCGTTGGCGACGAGCTGGCGTTTGGCGCGGTAATCGTGGTCCGCGCCTGCGCGGTTTAAAAGGTCGTGCACTTCGGTATCCCCGACCTCGCCGCCGGCGACTACTTGCTTGCGGCCACCCGCGTGGACGGCGGCGACGACCCCGCATCACTCGCAATGGCCTGGTGGAACAACGGCGACGCGGCAGACGTGACCGGAGATCTCGACGGCGACGGGTTGGTCGGCGTAGACGACCTGCTGATTCTGTTGTCCCAATGGGGCGACTGCCCCGACTGCTCGGGCGATCTCGATGGAGACGGCACCGTCAGCGTTGATGATCTGCTTATCCTGATCGCCCTCTTCTCATGAAAGCCGCCCTGCCCCTGATGCTGCTCGTCGCGACCGCTCCGGCCGGAGCGAACTACCGTACGTGGTGCAACTGGGACGATCTCTTTGACCGGCTCGGCGGCGCTGTCCCGCTCGGGTCCGAAGTCCACGCGGCGATTGTGGAGCCCGAAGACAACGACGGCAACTACGCCATTGACGAGTGCACGCCATTCGCCTGCGATCCCGAATTCGAAGGGCCGATCCTCACGCACAAGTCCGGTGGCAGCGGCATTTCAAGCCACGCCAAGTCGGTTGGAAAGAAGTTCCTGGGCAATACCGACGGCATGGCATCCGACCTCAAGCAGATTCAGTGCTTCGAGCTGGATGACTGGATTGGCGACGGGGGACTGCACGTGGGTCTCAATGGTCAACTTCCTGCGGGCTCGGGCGCCGTCAAGGTCTGGAACCACTCCTGGGTCGGTGATCTGAGCAACAACAACACCAACAACGAAGCACTCCGCCGGGCCGACTGGATGGTGGCGCATCACTCGACCGACCCCGTCATGTGCGTCGGTCTGAACAACGGATCGACGGGCTATCCGCTGCTGTACAACGCATACAACGTCATCGCGGTCGGTCGGCGTGACGGCGACCATTCCTGGGGCGACGTGCAATCGCCCCTTGATGGACCGGGCCGCATGCGACCGGACATCACCGGCCCGCAGTTCACAACCAGCCAGGCGACGGCCACCGTGTCTGCGGCGGCGGCTGTGCTGATTGACACCGTGCGGCTCGACGCCGCGCTCTCCGACACTGCAGAGTCATCTGAAGTCATCAAGGCTGTGCTGATGGCGTCGGCCGATCACTCCGGCCAGAAAGATGACTCGGGCGACCCCTGGAGCAACGAACCGGAAACATCTGGATCACTGCGAGGTCGTACCACGACGCCCCTGGACCCAATCGTGGGCGCCGGCCACCTTGACATTGACGCCGCCCACCGCGTACTCACTGCCGGTCACCAGCCAGGCACGGCTTCGCCGCAGGCACCGACTGACATCTCGGTCGATGGCTGGTCCTTCGAATCCATGGAGACGGGCACCGTCATGCAGTGGCGGCTGGCCTGGCTCGATGAGACCAACGAACTCTCGGTGCTCGCGACCTGGCACCGAACCGTCGAGACCAACTTCAACAGCACGTCGGTCGCAGACTTTTCTCTGAGCCTCGTCCGCGTCGAAGACGGCGTCATCATCCCGCTGGAGGGCACAGCCGCCGGGACGATCTTCGATTCGGGCAATGTCGTCAGCGAGAGCCCCGTGGACAACGTGGAGCACCTCTTCATCGAGGGGCTCCGCCCCGGCCAGTACCTCGTCCAACTCTCGCGGGTCGACCACACATCCGCCTCAGCCGACGTCGCCATCGCGTGGACGACCAACGGCGATCTCATCGACCCTGACCTCGACGACGATGGACTTGTGGGCGTCCACGACCTGCTGGCCCTGCTCCAGCAGTGGCCCGTGTGCGACGGCTGCCAGGCCGATCTGGACGGCAACGGGCTACTGGATCTCGACGACCTCGTGATGCTCCTGCAGTTCTGGGGCATGTAGCAAGTCTTCACCGCCAGAGCGTCGCGAGGGGGTCGTTAGTATCCCCGCCATGCGTCGCGCTCGCTTCGGGTCCTATTTGCTCATGGCGTCGGTCCTCGCCGGATTCGCGCTGTTCCTGCTGTATCCGATCTGGCTCACCGTGTCCGTCGGATTCGAGAGCACGACCGGCGGATTCACGCTGCACCATGTGCTCGATGTCATCCGTGATCCGGCGACCCGGGTCGGGCTACTGAACGCACTGGGCATCGCCGTCTGCACCACGATTGTCGCCATCGTGATCTCCATCCCGCTGGCGCTCGTCTCGGTGAAGTGCGTCTTTCCGGGCAAGACCGCGTTCAACGCCCTGGTGCTTGTGCCGCTGATTCTGCCCCCCTTCGTTGGCGCCATCGGCCTGCATCATCTCCTTGGGCGGCACGGCGCCATCAGTGAATTGCTGATGTCGATCGGCCTGGTCGACCATGGCGTGGACTTCATTGGGCAAGGCGGCTTCTGGGCCATCGTGCTCATCGAAGCGCTTCACCTGTATCCGATCATCTACCTCAATGCCGCGGCGGCGCTGGCCAATCTGGACCCGGCGCTCGAAGAGGCGGCGGCCGGGCTGGGCGCATCGCCGTGGCGACGGCTGCGGCAGATTGTCCTGCCGCTCATTCGGCCCGGACTCTTCGCTGGCGGAACGATTGTGTTCATCTGGTCGTTCACAGAATTGGGCACACCGCTCATGTTCGACTACCAGCAGGTGACGCCGGTCCAGATCTTCAACGGCATCAAGGAGATGGAGGGGTCTACTCAACCATATGCCCTGACCGCCGTGCTGCTCATCGTGGCGGCGGGCATCTACATCGTCGGCAAGGTGCTGCTCGGCGGAAAGCCGAGCACCATGTACGCCAAGGCCTCCATCCGGGCCGTACCGAAGAAACTCGGCGCCTTCGGAAGTGCCGCGGCCATCGCCCTGTTCGGGGGCGTCACGTTCGCCGCCATCCTGCCACACATCAGCGTCGTGCTTTCGTCGCTGGCGGTCGAAGGGAGTTGGTACGACAGCGTGCTGCCCACCCAGTGGACCGTGCACAACTACGACACAGCGCTGTCGCATTCACTCGCAAACGGGTCGATTCGCAACAGCCTGCTGTACTCGTCGCTGGCAGTTGGGATTGATCTGATCGTCGGCCTTGCAATCGGGTATCTGATCGTCCGCGTCAAGGTCAGGGGGCGGGGGCTGGTCGACGCCCTTGCGATGCTCCCACTGGCGGTCCCGGGGCTCGTCATGGCCTTCGGCTACGTCGCCATGACGCTGCGGTGGCCCTTCGGGAAGGATGACCCGCTCGAAGGCGTCATTTCGGTCGTCGGCGCCGATCCAAACCCGGTGCTGCTTCTGGTCATTGCCTACGCGGTCCGCCGCCTGCCCTATGTCGTCCGATCCACTGTCGCTGGGCTGGAGCAGACCAGTGGCGAACTCGAAGAAGCAGCGCTCAACCTCGGGGCGTCGCGAGCCAGAGCGATTCGGACGATTGTCATCCCGCTCATCACGGCCAACCTTATTGCCGGCGGCCTGCTGGCGTTCTCATTCGCAATGCTGGAAGTCAGCGATTCACTCATCCTCGCTCAGCGAGAGAGCGACTATCCGATCACCAAGGCGATCTACGTCCTCTTTGAACGGCTCGGCGACGGTCCAGGCATCGCCAGCGCGATGGGCGTCTGGGCGATGACCCTGCTCGCCGTGACGCTTGTCGGCGCCTCCGTGCTGATGGGCCGCAAGATGGGCGCCATCTTCCGCGTCTGATTCCATTCCCGCGTTTTGGCAGCACTTGGCAAGTGCACCCATCTGGCGATGTAGCGTCCGCTGCATCGGCGATGGTGCCGTGCCTTGACGAAAGGACAACCAATGTTGCTGAACACCATGATGCTGCTCACGTGCCTTGCCGCGCCAACCACTCTGCCCGCTGTGCTTCCGGCTCCAGTCACAATCCATCAGGTGCATGAACTTCCGCTGGACATCACACTGGCCTGGCACGCCCCGGCCGGCGGATCATCAGCCCTGGCTCCCCCGCTCGAGATCGTGACCTTCGCATGGTCTGACGCCTCCAACCACCACACCGGAACCGTCGGCATGGGCGATCGGATTGTCATGGGGACGCTTTGCAATGGCGGCGACCATGCCATCCACGTGCTGGACTCGGGCGGAGGCGTCATCACGCTGGCAGCAGGCGAGAATCTCTGGGTTGGCCCCGCGCGACACCTGCCGCCCACACATCAGTGCACGTGTGCCTGCTCGTGTGACAATGGCCGCACGTCAACCCGGTTTGAGGTGCCCTGCGACGGGGCTGGTGGCTGCTCCATGGAGGGCAACGAATGCGAACTCTCGTCCGATGATTATCTCAAGCCGACGGGCGTGGTCCGGAACTGCCGCCGCATCTGGGTCTGGTTGCCGCCCGAGCCGAAGGACGGGTAGGCGGCAGAACGCCTGGGCGCCCCCCCCATTCAGACCCTCGGATTCCGTAGGGACAGGCGCCGGAAGCCTATACTGCGCGGCCCAGAAACCGCGGAGCACCCGAGCCTCATGCCCTACACCCTGACCCCCGCCACCCCGTGGGACGTCGATGCGGACGACGTCGATTACCTCGCCGACCGGCCTGAGGCAGGCGACCGCTGGGTCCTCAATTTCGGCCCGCAGCACCCCGCGACGCACACCACGTTGCGGGTTGTGCTGGAGCTGGACGGCGAGCGTGTTGTCCGCGCCACGCCGCACATCGGCTACCTCCACAGCGGGTTTGAAAAGCTCAGCGAGCACCAGAGTTACAACCAGTGGGTCTGCACGGCGAGCCGGATGGACTACGTCGCGCCGATCTGCAACGACATCATCTGGCACGACGCGGTCGAGAAGCTCTTTGACATCAACCTGACACCTCGCTGCAAGGTGCTCCGCACCATCCTCATGGAACTCGGTCGGATTCAAGGTCACCTGTTGTGCGTCGGCGCCGCAGCGCTAGACCTGGGCGCGTTCACGGGCTTCCTCTACGGCTTCAACGAACGTGAGTTCATCTACGACATCATCGACTTCCTGACCGGGCAGCGGTTCCACCCCGACTACACGCGAGTGGGCGGCATGGCCCGCGACATTCCGGACGAAGACGTCTTCCGGAAGATGATCCACAATTTCCTCGATGTGCGGCTGCCCAAGGCGATCACCGACATCGAAACGCTGCTCAACAGAAACCGCATCTTCATCGACCGCGTCAAGGGGGTGGGTGTGATGACGGCCGAGCAGGCGACCGCCTGGTCGCTGACCGGCCCACTGGCCCGCGCCTCCGGTGTCGCGCGGGACCTTCGCAAGGACGACCCCAACCTCTGCTACGCACCCAATTGGGACGGTGAGGGGGCCGACCCTGTCGAGTTCAATGTCCCGATCGCGCACGACGGCGACTGCCTGTGTCGCTACCTCGTGCGGCTCGAGGAAATCAAACAGTCTGCTCTGATCATCAAGCAACTCATCGACCGCATCCCCGGCGGCTCGATCAACGTCGACCCCGAGGGCAAGTCCGTCCTTCCGCCCAAAGGCGACGTCTACGGATCAATCGAAGGCACGATCCAGCACTTCGAACTGATCATGGACAACCGCGGCTTCGAAGCACCGGTGGGCGAGCTCTACTCGGCCATGGAAGCGCCCAACGGCGAGTACGGTTTCTACATCGTCGCCGACGGCGGCCGCACGCCGTGGCGGGTGGCGGTCAGACCCCCCTCGTTCATCAACTACCAGTGTTTCGCGCGGCAGCTCGAAGGCCATCAGCTCGCCGACTTCGTCGCGATCCTCGGATCGATCAACGTCATCGCCGCCGAGTTGGACCGTTAGGAGCCACCCGCAATGGCCTGGACCGTCAAACCATCCGCCACTATGGAAGTTCCCCGCCGCGCCGAACCGTACGTGACGGAAGACATGAAGCGTGATTGGACCGCGCGGATCCTTCCCCGGTACGAAACACGGCTCGGAGCCCTCATGCCGGTGCTGCACGATATCCAACGGGCCTGGGGCTGGATCACGCCACGGGCGATGGAGGAGATTGCGGCGTTTCTGGAGATCGATGCCTCGCAAGTCCTCGACACCGCCACGTTCTACGAAGAGTTCCATACGCACCCGGTGGGCAAGCACGTCATCGCGATCTGCCAGTCGATTGCCTGCGAAGCCTGCGGGCATCAGGCGATTCTCGATCACGTCCGCGGCCGCCTTGGCATCGACCCGCACGAGACAACCAGAGACGGCAAGTTCACACTGATGGCGCTGGAGTGTCTCGGCGCATGCGACACGGCCCCGTGCGCGTTGGTCGACGACGATCGACACGACGACCTCACCATCGCCGCGATCGATCAGGTCATCGATCGGCTGTCCACATGATGGCCGAGCAACGGAAGTCTCTGATGCGTTGCCTCGGTGAGTTCACCGGCCACATTCTCAAAGGCGTTCGTACGCCAGCGTCCACGCGGCAGGAAGTCTCGCGAAGCACAGAAGAGACGACCAGGGACGGCGTCACCCTGCGGCGCACCACCATCGACGAAATTGAATTGCCCGCCGATTCCGACCCGAGGACCACCGACGATGTTTCTGAGTGAGCCAGTCCTGACCAAACGCATTCCCACGTGGCCCTGGGCCGACCCAGCGGAGCGAACGCTCATTTCCGGCGAGCGGTACGCCGCAACGGGTGGATACGAGGCGCTTCGCGCCGCCATCGCAATGGACCCGTCGGACCTCGTGCAGATCGTGAAGGACTCCCAACTCCGCGGACGTGGCGGCGCCGGGTTCCCGTGCGGCGTCAAGTGGGGCTTCCTTCCCGATCCCGACGGCGGCCGGCGATACCTCGCCATCAACTGCGACGAGGCGGAGCCGGGCACGTTCAAAGACCGCCTGCTCGTCGACTACGACCCGCATCAGGTGCTTGAAGGCGTCGCGATTGCCTGTTGGGCGTGCCGCCTAGACACCGCATTCTTCTTCATTCGCGGGGAATACCGACACCAGGCCAAGGTCATGGAACAGGCCATTCAAGAGGCCTACGCGATGGGCATCTTTGGCCCGCAGGGCCTGCTCAAGGGCGCCACGGACTTCTCCGTCGACTGCCACCTGCATCGCGGCGCCGGCGCCTACATCTGCGGCGAAGAAACAGCATTGCTCGAGGCCGTTGAGGGCAAGCGGGGATGGCCGCGGCTCAAACCGCCCTTCCCTGCAATCAAGGGCCTCTTTGGCCGGCCGACGATCGTCAACAACGTCGAGACGCTCGCCGCAGTCCCACACATTGTCGAACGTGGGTCAGACTGGTGGACCGGCATCGGCTGCGAGTCGACGATCGGCCAGCCGCCTTCATACGGAACTAAACTGGTCGGCGTCTCCGGCCACGTGAACCGGCCCGGCGTGTACGAAGTGGGCCTCGGCGCACCACTGGACGAACTGGTCAACCGCGACGACTACTGCCAGGGCATGAAGGGTGGCCGCGCCTACAAGGCCTGCATTCCCGGTGGCGTCAGCATGGGCGTCCTGGACACGGGCGAGTTTGGCGCCGAACTCGACTTCGACATTGGCCGCAAGCACGGCATCATGGGTCTCGGCACCGCGTGCCCCACCGTCTTCGACGATGGAACCGACATGGTGATGGTCGCTCGCAACATCGCTCGCTTCTTCAAGAACGAATCGTGCGGCCAGTGCACGCCCTGCCGCGAGGGGTCACAGTGGGTCTACAAACTGCTGTGCAAGATTGAACGTGGCGAGGCCCGCCCGCACGATCTGGACCTGCTGACTGAAGTCGCCGGCTCAATGGGCACCATGCCGGGCACCACCATCTGCGGTCTCGCCGACGGCACCAATTGGGCGGTCAGCACCATCGTGAAGAAGTTCCGGGACGAATTCGAGGCCCGTATCGGGCCCTCAGCCGCGGCGATGGCCACAGCAGCGACTTGATACTGGCTTCGACCCCCTCCACAAGGTACGCTTGGGCCCTTCGGGATACGCGGTGGATCGCCTTCACCGCCCCCAGTGTGAGCAGGAGACGAATCCAGGGACAACCCAGGATCACCACACCATGAACACAGATTGCCAGTCGCTCCCCATGCGGGACTGCGACGACCGAGACGAGCCCGGCTCGTCGGCCGAGGGCGACGTTCCTCCTGAACGGACCGATCGCCCCGCCTCAAACACCCTTGAAGTCAGCCTCGATCACGGTCCCCTGACCGCCGATCGTGGATCGCTGCTTGAATCGCGTCTTCGCGCACTCGCCCCGTTACTGCCTCGAGCCGTCGCCCGCATTGGCATTCGTGTCGTGCAGGACGACGCCATGACAGCGCTACACGAACAATGGCACGACGCGCCCACGACCACCGACGTCATCACCTTTGAGTGCTCGACGACGGGGCCGCTGGAAGCCGATCTTGTTCTGTGCAGTGATCAGGCGGATCGAGAAGCCGCCGACCGCCCGCACTCAGCAGACGAGGAACTGGTGCTCTACGCCATACACGGCCTGCTTCATTGCTGTGGATTCGATGACGGCTCCGAAGCGGAGGAGGCGGCCATGCACGCCGAAGAGGACCGGCTGCTCACGGAGATCGGCCTGCCCGACGTGTACGCCTCCCGGGAGGCTGACCGATGATCGCCCTGCTTGCACTCTTCCTGCTTGCCATCGCCACGTGGATGGCCGCCATGGAGCGAGCCCTGCGGAACGGACCGCGTGGCGCATTGCTTGAGCACCTGGCCCGCACGAACCGGACCGACCTGCGCGGTTCGATCGAGCCAAAGCTCGACGGCGTCGCAGATCTGCTGTCGCTGAAGTCCCGAGCGTTGCAGATGGGCTTCCTCGCGTGCTGGATCTGGTCAATTGCGGGTTGGACCGATCGGGCCACGTCTGACTGGGTCTCGATGCTCATCGTCGCAGGCGTGACCGCCATACCCCTCATGTGGGGGGCCTGCTCCGTGCTGGCGGCCGCCATTGCCCGGTGGGCCGGCGATGGACTCCTGACGCACTGCCTGTGGGCCGTTCGGCTCACGACGATCGGCTCGAGCGTCGTGGCGTGGATTCCAGCCTTCATTGGCGAAGTCGTTCGCAGGTTGAGCGGAGCCCACTTGCAACAGAACGGCCGGACTGGCGAGGCCGAGGCAGAACTGCTTCGGAGCATTGAGGCCAAACAGCGAGAGGGTGAACTGGCCGAAGGCGCGGCGACGCTGCTCGAAAACGTCGTCGACTTCTCCTCGACCGACGTCGGAGAGGTCATGACGCCGCGGACCGAAATCGAAGGCATTCAGATGACCGACGATCTCACGGCGATCCGCGCTTTCATTCTGGAGGCGGGACACTCACGCATCCCTGTCTTCGAAGAGGATCTCGACCACATCTCGGGAATCCTGTACGTCAAAGATCTGATTCCGTTTCTCGGCGAGTCGGCGTCCAGGTTCGCCCTGGGGCCATTGCTCCGACGACCCATTGTCGTGCCCGAAACCAAACCAGTCGCGGACCTGCTCGCTGACTTTCAGCAAGCCGAAGTGCACATGGCGATCGTCGTGGACGAGTACGGAGGCACGGCGGGCCTGGCCACAATTGAGGACGTACTCGAAGAGATCGTGGGCGAGATCTATGACGAGCACGAGGGCGACGACGACGACGAGGAACCGGAACTGCTGGAGACCGCCACAGCAACCTGGGAAGTGGATGGTCGGTTCCATATTGACGACTTCAATGAAGCGGTCGAAGCGACGCTGCCGGAGGACGATGAGTACGACACGATCGGCGGATGGTTCACTGCTCGGATCGGGCATGTC
Organism: uncultured Isosphaeraceae bacterium; assembly: GCA_964567915.1. Lineage (GTDB taxonomy): Bacteria > Planctomycetota > Phycisphaerae > Phycisphaerales > SM1A02 > UBA12567. Next base: position 12,627 of record CAZMPA010000022.1, read on the forward strand.
CCGGCCATTGGCGAATGCCTGGAGGAGCACGACTTCATCTTCACCGTGCTTGCCGCCGAGCCAACGCATGTCACCAGATTGAAGGTTGCCCGCGTCGAGCCCTGATGGGCCCCCTGCTATCCTCCGCATGCGATGAGCAACACGACAAGCGATCTGCGATCGGCCACAACTCGGTTCATCGAGGAAGCCGATGTCATTCGGGCCGGGGGCGGCGAGAAGGGCATCGCCCGCCAGCATCGCCACGGCCGGTTGACCGCACGTGAGCGCATCGAACATCTGATCGATCCCGGCGGCCACCGGTTCGAGTGTGGTCTCTTCGCCGCGTGGAACATGTATGAGCAGTACGGCGGCGCGCCCGGAGCGTCCGTTGTCACGACGATCGCGCCCGTCGGCGGTCGACTCAGCATGATTATCGCCAACGACGCCACGGTGAAAGCCGGTGCGTTTTTCCCGATGACGTGCAAGAAGATCATTCGCGCCCAGACCATCGCAGAGCGGGCTCGGCTTCCGCTCATCTACCTCGTCGACTCAGCAGGCGTCTTTCTCCCACTTCAGGAGGACGTCTTTCCCGACACTGACGACTTCGGCCGCATCTTTCGAAACAACGCCGTGATCTCGGCGGCGGGCATTCCGCAGATTGCCGCGATCATGGGCAACTGTGTCGCCGGCGGCGGGTATCTGCCTGTGCTCTGTGACGTACTGCTCATGACCGAGGGAAGCGGGCTCTATCTCGCCGGCCCGGCGCTCGTCAAGGCAGCGATCGGCCAGGAGGTTGATAGCGAGGAACTTGGCGGCGCCGAGATGCACGCATCCATCTCGGGCACGGTCGACTACCGGGAGCCCGACGACGAAGCCTGCCTGAAGCGGCTGCGGAATCTGATGCTTGCCGACATGCGCACTCCGCCCATGCAGGATGCGCCACTCGAGGCCGCGCCGCCGGCCGCGGAACCAGACGCCGTCTACGACGTGTTCTCCGGCGACGTTCGAGCGCAGTACGACGTCGTCGAATTACTCTCAAGCATCGTGGATCAGGACTCGTGGAATGAGTACCGCGCCGAATTCGGCGAGTCGATTGTCTGCGGCTATGCCCGCATCGAGGGCTGGACCTGTGGCATCGTTGCCAATCAGCGGAAACTCACCGAACGCGTCATGCCCGGCGGCAAGGATGGACCATCCAAGGCGATGAACATGCCGGCGGTGATTTACGTCGAGAGCGCCGACAAGGCCGCGCGATTCATCATGGACTGCAACCAGAAGCGCATTCCCATCGTCTTCGTGCACGACACAACCGGCTTCATGGTTGGACGAGACAGTGAGCAGGCCGGCATCATTCGCAGCGGCGCCAAGATGGTCAACGCGATGAGCAACAGCATCGTCCCCAAGATCAGCCTCATCACGGGCGGCTCCTACGGCGCAGGCAACTACGCCATGTGCGGACGCGCCTTCGATCCCTTCCTCACGCTGGCCTGGCCCGACAGCCGCTGCGCCGTGATGGGCGCGCAGGCCGCCGCGGGCACGCTGCTACAGATTGACCTTGCTGCCCGCAAACGCCGAGGCGAGGAGATCGACGAGGCCGAGCGAGCGGCACTGCTCGAAGCGATCACCGCCTCCTATGACGAACAGCAGGACATTCGCTACGGCGCCGCCAGAGGCTGGGTGGACCGCATCATCGAACCGCATCAAACGCGAGCCGAGTTGGCAGCCGCGCTGCAGATCGCTTTCACCTTCCCCGTCGACGGGGAATTCCGAACCGGCGTCCTGCAAACCTGACATGCCTCGCCGCGTGGACGTCACCGGCCGGCCGATCGTCATCACTGGCGGTGGCACTGGCATTGGCGCCGCCACGGCTCGGGCATGCGCCGCGGCCGGCATGCCGGTGTTTCTGGCCGGGCGACGACAGGAGCCACTCACACGCACACGCGACGCCATCGCTTCGGCCGGCGGGCGGGCCGACGCCTTGCAGACAGATGTCACCGATGCGGCCCACGCCATAGAGCTGCTCGACGCTGCGAGTGCTGCATTCGGGCAACCGTGGGCCGTGTTTTCCAACGCAGGCCGTGGGCTCGACCGCCCCGCACACACCACGACCGATGAGGAGATGCGATCCATCTTCGAGGTGAACTTCTTTGCAAGCCAGGCACTCCTTGGTGAAGCGGCACGCCGCATGGTGGGCGCAAAGTCGGGCGGGCACCTGCTGGCGTGCGCGTCCTGCGTTTCGAAGTTCTCGCCCCCATATCACGGCGCCTACGCGGCGACCAAGGCCGCGCAGGATCTGTACTGTCAGGCCATGCGGTTGGAACTCGCACCTGCCGGCATCCACGTCTCGACCATCCACCCGATCACAACCACCACCGACTTCTTTGACGTGTCGGCGGATGTCAGTGGGCGGCCCGGCGGCAGCAGTGGCATTGATCACACGCCTCGGATGTTCAGGCAGTCCGCCGACCGCGTCGCGGCGGCCATTCTTCGATGTCTCCGCAAACCCGTTCCCGAGGTCTGGACAAGCAGAGTCGTCCGGCTCACCGCAGCCCTCCGAACACTCCGGCCATCCATCGTGGATCGACAGATGCGTGGCATGCTCGACCACGATCGACTCACGGGTGAGGATCGACCGTCCAGCGAGTAATCAGGGGGCCGCGTCGCCCTCGCCCGGCGCCGCCTTCCAGGGGTGGACATCAACCGACCACCCCACCCCACGCGGTTCGATGGACAACAGCGTCTCGGCCTCTGGCGGCACCTGTTCGTGCCGCCGGACGGACCCCAACCGAATTCGGCGGGTGTCTCCGTTGGTTTCGACGGCAACGACGCCAACGGGAAGCCACGAGTCGCGGTCGTACCACAGGTTCAGATGCGCCCAGTCCTTTGACTCGTTGAGCTCCGCCCGCGGTACCAGATGCAGCCCGATGACATCACGTCCCGCTGTCACGGGTGCGATGAACGCGTCGGGCGGCGTATCGATCATGGACGTTTCAAACCGCCGCAACACATCCGCACGCTTCTGACCAATCGGGAGCGGGAACGGCCCACCGAGCCGCATCGGATCGGCTGTGTCACCCGGTGCCACGATCTGCCGCTTGATGAACTGGCGATTCGCCTCGTCCGACTCCACCAGCCAGCCGCCGTCAAAGACCAGCCGCTTGGTTTCCGCGCGGCGGGCCATGTCACCGAGATCAATGCGATAGTCAAACCGCACTGCCAGGCGAGGGCCATTCTCTGCCGCGTAGATCAGGTGTCCCGTGCGGAGTTCCCCTCCGCCAAGAAGGGCATCGTCCTTGCGGTATGCGACATCTGCACTCAAGGCGGCGAGGTCGGTGCCAGCAAGCTCAATGTGGCCAAGCGCGTCTGCGACCGGATCAACCGCCGGCTCGCACCAGAACGCCGACAGAGCCACAATGACACTCAGCATGACCCATCCTTGGCACCATCGGCGCCAGGAATCAACAGCGTTACGACATGAACTTCAATCGCCCGCCCTTCACCAACTGCGTCGACCCCCTCATGCGTCTTGCCCTTGAGGTTGACGTCTTCCACCGGACACTGCAGCAGCGCGGCAAGCTGACCGCGTATGTCGGCCTTGTGCGGCCCGATCTTCGGTCGCTGACAGATCACGGTCGCATCGACGTTTCCAACCCGCAGCCCCCGGCCAGCCACCCTGCGAACCGCTTCGGCCAGAAAGTCCGCGCTGTCCCGACCGTCATGGCGTGGATCGTCGTCAGGGAAGAGCTGGCCGATGTCGGGCTCGCCGATCGCGCCAAGCAGCGCGTCGGTCACGGCATGCAGCAACGCGTCGCCATCTGAATGACCGACAGGTCCTGAGTCGTGCTCTATCTGAATCCCGCCCAGCACAAAGGGGCGACCCTCGCCCTCGGGCGGGAGCGCCTCGAGGCGATGCAGGTCGTACCCGTGCCCGATCCGATATGCAGGCATCCCGGGAGCGTAGCCGATACCACCCTGTCCCACGTCCACCGGATAGGATGGCTCCCTGAAGCAGGGCCGAGAGGCCACGCCCTGCCAGCGGCCCTCTGGACGGCCAAGGAGATCGGCTGATGCATCGTCTGTGTGTGCGAATCTGCCTCGCGGCGAGTGCCGCCATCGCCCTCGCTGGATGCAGCACCCTGAAGGGCGGTGGACTCCTGCCAAGCGCCGGTGGCACGGCCAGCCCGCTGACCTGGGAGTCGACCGCTGCCTCGCCCAAGACGATTGTGCTGGTCGACACCCGCACCGGCGAGAACATCTTCGAGATGGACATCCCACTGGGCAAGCAGTTCTCGCTCCAGTTCTTCCAGCACAAAGATCCCCAGAAGCACCCGAAGGCTCCGGACATCATGCGGTACGGCATGCAGCCTGTTGGCCAGTGGGTCGGGGTGCTCGACGAGAGCATGCCAGTGCCGCACTCGGTCAACCGCCGTCTGGACATCTTCCTTCGCACGCCCGAGCCCTACACCGCGCCCGATCCAGCCCGCACCGTCCTGGCGTACGAGGTTCCCAAGCCAGACGAAACACCCACGTCCGACCTGTCTGTACCCGAGCCC
>CAZMPA010000023.1:0-17120 GCA_964567915.1 uncultured Isosphaeraceae bacterium
AGATCAACCGCAGCGGCGGTCTCAATCTGGGCGGCATGCGTCTGTCGGGAATGGATGGCGACGAGATCAACCGCCGCAGGTCTGTCTTCCGGACGATCTTCCGAAGCGGCCTGTCTCTTCCGTCCATTGTCGCGCGGCTGCGAAGCGATGGCGACCCGGTCGGCACCGAGTATGCGGACTTCATCGAGTCGGCCAAGCGAGGTATCAGCCAGGCGCGAGACGCTGGGCGGGGCAAGCGTGCTTGACCTGGAAGTGCTCGCAAGCGGCAGCCGGGGGAACGCGGCCTTCCTCGCACTCGGTGGCTCCGACAGGTACCTGATGATCGACGCGGGGCTGTCCCCCCGCCGCACTCGCAAGGCACTTGAAGCGAAGGGCTTGCCCCACCATGCTCTGACCGACGTGCTGTTGACGCACGGCGATGGGGACCACCTGCACGCGGGATGGGCGAAAGCGGCGGCGGCGTGGTCGTTCACCATGCACGTGCATGAGCGGCATCTGGATCGCGCACGCCGCGCCGGCCTGCCCAACTCGCGGCTGGCGACCTTCGACAGCGCGATCGACCTTGGCGATGTGCAGGTCGAATCGGTGCTGGCCTCCCACGACTCGCATGGAACGGCAGCCTTTGTGATCAGGCATGAACGTGCCACCCTCGGCTGGGCCACCGACCTCGGACGTGTGGACGCGGCACTGCTCAGTTTCTTTCGGGACGCTTCGCCGCAGGTCATGGCGATCGAATCCAACTATGACCACGACATGCAGGTGCAGAGCGACCGACCAGCGTTTCTGATTGATCGCATCATGGGCGGCGCTGGGCACCTCTCCAACGACGAAGCGCTGGAAGCGGTCGAAACGCTTGCGGAGACGTGCGAGTTTCAGGACGTCGTGCTGCTGCACAGATCACAGCAGTGCAACTGCCCGCGTCGCATTGAAACGCTCTGGAGGATGCGTTCGCCTGTACTTGCGGACCGCGTGACGATCGCATCGCAGACCGAGCCGGTCGGCCCGATCCGCATCGGCGTCACCACTCCCGCGGCGCATCCCATCTGACCGGCGGCAGCGTGCCGCCCAAGGTCTCCGGCCGAGCCGGCGGCCAGTCCCCTCCGGGCTCCGGGATGTCGAGCCTGGTTCCATTGAGCAACCTGGGCACGATCAACGGCACGCCCCCGGCCGGACCGTCGTCGTCAGCGATCCGAACCCGGTCTTCGCTGGCCGCGCCATCGTCAAACACCCGCCACACCTGCACCGCATCGTCCAGAGGCGCGGCGCGGCATCCGGCGACGCCTCGCGCGAGCATGGGTTCGTCGCGTCCGAGCCACCACGCGATCGGCTCACCTGGAAGCGCCAGTGTGCCGGGAAGCATCAGGGCCACCATGCCCTCGTCGGACGCCCGCGCCGGAACGCTTTCGACAGCCGGCATGGCGAGCGTGCCGGGCCCTTCCCAGACGATCGTCCACGCAAAGCTCCGGCGGGCCGCGGCGATTGCTTCACCTGCGCCCGCAGCGGCGGCTTCGATGAACTCCGGCAGAGTGTCCAGCGCGTCGTCAAGGTCTGCCCTCCGCGCATCCAGAAGGACCGCCGCTTGGTCCAGCGCATAGGCCCGCTCGCCGATCGGGAGCCCCCGCACGTGCGGCATGGCCATGGCGACCGCTTCAAATGTGATGACCGCTGCAGCCTCGCTTGGCTTCAGTCCACGCCCCTCCATGGCCCGCGATGCGCGAGCAAGATCCATCCATCTGGCGAGCAGCGAGGTCCAAGTGAGCGCGTCCGGGCCGGCGGGGTGCTGCGACATGCCCCCAGTGTCACCGATTCCATGCTTGGCGTGGGTTTTCGTCCGATAAAGGTGCCGGTTCCGCTTGGGGGATTGCTGGTCGCCGCTTGCCGGAAACGCCGATGAGGAATGGTCATGGCAACATCAGCAACCGCACGAACGCGGGGCCGCAGCACGGCTGCCTCCGCCCCGCCCGAGTCTTCGCCCCTGCGATGGGCCGGATGGATCTGCGCCATCGGGCTCTGGTGCTTCATGGTGCTCTCGCTGGCGACCTTCTCGGCTTCCGATCCGCCCTCCCATGCCGTGTCGGCGTGGAACGAAAACGTGGCAAACCTGGGCGGCCGCGTGGGCGCGTGGGCGGCCTACTGGTCTCTGCATCTGATTGGCTGGAGCGTGTGGCTGATGGTCGCTGGCGTCGGAACCTGGTTTGTGCTGACGATCGCAGGCCGCCGCCCTGGGCATGCGCCGCTTCGCGCCGTGGGGCTGGTGCTCGCCGCTGTCGGGTTTGCGGCCCTGCACGCTGCGGTACTTCCAGGCACTGGTGGCGTGGGCGGCGCAGCCGGAGGGCTGGTCGGCCACTCGATTGTGGGCATGATGGCACCGGCATTCGGGACGATCGGAACCGTTGTGCTGGTGCTGGCCCTCTTCATCGTGGGCCTGATTGTGGCCGCTGATGAAGTCATGCTCGCGCTGCCGGGGTGGCTGTGGCGTCGGGCCGGGCAGATTCGTGAGCACACCCCTCGCATGCGTCTGCAGTGGATGCGCAATCTGACGCTGCGGCCGGAGCGCGGCACGGCATTGGCCGAACCCGACGAGGCGTGTGAGGACGAGGCGTGGGCGGACGAGTACGAATACGAAGACGACTACGAAGACGAAGGTGACGAGGAGGAAGAAGGGGAAGAAGCAGAGCCTGAAGACGAGTACGAGGAAGAGGAGTATGAGGAAGAGGAATACGAGGACGAGTACGAAGAAGCACCCGTCGAAGCGTCCGAGCCTCGCAAGAAACTCTCCAAAGCCGAGCTCCGGAAGAAGATCGAGAAGCTCCCGATCAGGATTTTCGCGGGCAAGAAGGATGTCGCCAAGGACGAGGACATTCAGCGGGAGGACTTCGAGGGCTACGAGTTCCCATCTGTGGAACTGCTGGCGCAACCCGAGGGCGACTTCTCCGAGCGAGCCGAGAAGATGGTTCGCCGCCAAGCCGAATCGCTCGAGAACGCGCTGACCACCTACGAGATTGACGCCGAGGTGACCGGTATCGACACCGGTCCGACCGTCACGCTCTACTCGGTGCAGCTCGCGCCCGGCACACGCGTCGCTCGCATCAACAGCATCTCAAGCGATCTTGCCCGCAGCCTCGGTGCGCCGAACATTCGCATCGTGCCGACCATGGCTGGCAAGACGACGATCGGCATCGAAGTGCCAAACTCTTCACGGGAGAAGGTGCGGCTCATGGAGCTCATCAGCAGTGGCGCCGCCGACGGCATGGTGCTGCCGATGTTCCTCGGCAAGGACGCGAGCGGCGAGCCGCTCGTCGAGGATCTTGTCAAGATGCCGCACATGCTTATCGCCGGCACGACCGGTTCGGGCAAGAGTGTCTGCATCAACTCAATCATCATGTCGTGGCTCTTCCTCAAGCGGCCTGACGAAGTCAAGCTCATCCTGGTCGATCCGAAGATGGTCGAGCTGAGCATGTTCGGGGATATCCCGCATCTGGCGTGCCCGGTTGTGACGGAGATGAACCGCGCGGCGGCCATTCTTGACTGGGCGGTTCGCAAGATGGAAGAGCGTTATGAACTCTTCCGGGCGTCGGGCGTGCGGGACATTGGGTCGTTCAATGCGCTGACCGAAGAAGAGAAGCGGGAGCGGTTGCAGCCAGAGAACGATCTGGAAGACGCCAAGATTCCGAAGTCAGTTCCCTACGTGGTTTTCATCATTGACGAGCTTGCCGACCTGATGATGACCAACAAGGAAGTCGAGCAGGCCATCGTGCGGATTGCGCAGAAGGCCCGTGCCGTGGGCATCCACCTGATTCTCGCAACCCAACGGCCGCAGGCCAACGTGGTGACCGGCCTGATCAAGTCCAATATGCCGTGCCGCATCTCCTTCAAGGTCTCCTCTGGTATGGACAGCCGCATCGTGCTGGACGCCAAGGGTGCTGAGTTGCTGCTCGGCCAGGGCGACATGATGCTGGTGACCCCCCGCAATCCCGAGGTGCGACGCGCGCAGGGCACACTTGTAGACGACGGCGAGAGCCGCAAGGTGGTCCGGTTCCTCAAGGACGTCGCATCTCCCAACTTCGAACGGTCACTCATCCAGCTTCGGCCGGGAAGCGACGGTGAAGTAGGCGGTCAGCCCACCGAACGTGACCCCATGTTCGACGACGCTGTTCGCATCATGATCGAGTCGGGCCGCGGAAGCGTCTCGCTGCTGCAGCGTCGCATGGCGATCGGGTACTCCCGCGCGTCGCGGCTGGTGGATCAGATGGGGCAAGCTGGCATTCTTGGCGAGCACAAGGGCTCGGTCGCCCGCGAAGTGATGATCTCACTGGAAGAGTGGGAGCAGATGCAGGCGATGGAGGACTCGGAAGACGGCGACGAAGCCGAGGGCGGCGACTACGAGTACGAGTACGACTACGAAGACGACGACCCGGACAACCTTGATGGCGTGCCCGACGAGATGCCCGGTGAGTTTCGCGCCTGACGAGGGCCGGAAGTTTCATTCACGTCGTAACGGGGCGCTGGGCCGATACACACTTTGTGGCGACGGACGTTGAGGGTCCGGACAGGTCCCCGGCCCAGAACGCAGCCCCGCCACCCGCCGCGGCAGCCCACGGTGGAGTGCCTTCGGGACGCTGGAGGCGGAAGACGCGCGGCGGCTGAACGTCACGTCAGCGACGACCGCGAGGGACGGGCCTGATGACAAGGAGGTGATCCCGATGACCATCAATTGTGACCACAACGGAAGCACGCACACCTAACCCGAGCGACCGACGGGTTCGCACGGAGTGCGTGCCTCACGGCCCCATGAGGGCCGTTGAATTGACAGATCGTGCCGAGGGCCGATGGGTTTACCCCCGCGGCCCTCGCTGGGTTCGAAAAGGACAGCCCCGTGCTTTACGCTCCGTTCCTTGAGAGGAGCCCCCCATGTACACGCACGTCGCCGCTGTCACCCTTGCCGCCGCTTTGGGCGCGAACCCAATCAATCTGATGGCCCCTGTGCTGGGCGCCGAGGAAGAGGTCGAAGTCAGTGTCGGCGTCGGCAGTGACAGCCGAGGCGTGATCGTGGTCGATCACAACGGCCAGCGGCGAGAGATTGAAATCGACCACGACGACATGGAGGGCATCGGCGCCGTCATGGCTGGCATCGATGAAGCGATGGAGCAGGACGAATCCGGAACGATCGGGCAACTCATCGGTCGTTTCATGTCCGGAGACATCACGCCGGAAGTCCGCGTTGAGGCCATCGTCGAAATGGAGGATGGCGACGGCGAGCGCGTCCGCCGCCGCATCAACCTCGGTGGAGACGACGGCGGCGAGATTGACTTTGACGAAGTGATCATGATGATGGCGGGTGATCCCGATGATGGCGGCTGGGCAGGTCATTGGCAGATGGCGGCAGGTTTCCCATCGTGCGGTGGCCCCGGCATGCCGGGCGGCATGTGGCATCCCGGAATGGGCGGCCCCGGCGGGCGTGGCCCGGGGATGTGTCAGCCGGGGGTGTGTGCTCAGGGGGGTGGCGACATGTTGCGGCAGCACATGCACTTCATGCATGAGATGCACGAGAACCCGGAGGCCGTGTGGGAGATGATCGAGCGTCTGCCGCCTGAGATGCGCCGCGAGCACGAAGAGATGCTCGCTGCGATGGGCGGCGGACATGACCACGATGGCGACGAATTCATGCGGCAGACCGAGCAGTTCGCGGTCAAGCTTCAGATGTGCAAGGAGGTCGCGGCACGACTCGGTGACGGAGAAGCCATGGCGATCTTCGGTGTGTGGCAGGCCCGTGAGCACATGGCTCCCGAGAACCGAATCGCGCTGCTGGAGCCAATTGTGTACGACGAGGACCTGCTCCGCTCCGTACGCAACGCCGCGGCGTGGGTCGTCATGGAAGCGCAGGCCGAGATCGGTGAGGCCGAGGCCGGTGCTGCAACGCTACAGCAGATCATCCGCGCCAACGGAACCCGCTGAATTGACACTGTTGCCGGGTCAGGCGCGACAAGCCGCTCGAGTGCTTGCTGGCGGTATCTGACCGAGTTCATGGAGGAGTCGGCGACCGCGAGTTGACTTCCCAGCGGGCCGACTGGGCCGTGCTGTGTCAGCGCCTGAAGCGTCAATGGGATGAGTGCAAGGGTGTTGAGCAGCCGAGTAGATGGTCGTGGCATCGAAGTCTTCAATTGGCCTTCTCTGGGGGGTACGCGCCCGGGCATCAAACGTGACACAAAAAGTCAAAGAGATGGCCAGGGGACCCAAACGCGAGGGCCTTCGGTGTGCGAAGCCGGACGACCGGGGGCAGTGTGTTGGATGGATGTCAGGCAAACAGCTTGTTGGGATGGGCCGTGGGTATCCGCTCTGTGGCGTATCAGCCTCATGGACCTGTGAGCGTTCCGGGCGGCGCCGTCGAAGGCTGTGGTGCGCCAGGAGCATTCAGAACGACAGGCCGTACCTCGCAGCGTGCTGTCTGCGCGCCGCTCCGGTTGTCCTATGCAGGCGACACGTGCTCCACAATCTCCAGGCCGAAGGCGCCGAGACCGTGCCATGTCCGTTCGGTGCTGGTGAGCAGGCGAATCTGATGGACGCCCAACTCGCGGAGGATCTGGCTGCCGGTGCCGGTGTTTCGGGTGTCGATCGGTACCGCGCGGCCACCGGCGCCTTCTGACCGCGTCAGGTCGGGCATGTCCGGGTCGTCCACGGCAGGCCGGCGGACGCGGTGAAGCAACTGCGAAAGTGGACTGTCGCCAAGGTGTTCGGGTCGCAGGTAGACCAGCACGCCCTCGCCCGCATCGGCGATGGCCTGCATGGACGCATGCAGGACGTCGGCTGACGGAGCGTCGCCCACGCGAAAGATGTCGCCAAGGACATCGCGTCGATGTACGCGGGCCAGGACTGGGCGATTGATCTGAATCGGTTGGCCATGCGCGTCGACTTGGCCGATGTCGCCGCGGCACAGCGCAATGTGCGGTTGCGGGTCGACGGCACTTTCGAAGGCGATCAGATTGAATGGTCCCCATGGCGTGTCGATGGGTGTGCCATCTTTGGGGTCGAGCCGCGTGACCAGCGTTTCGCGAGCAAGCCGGTGCTCGATGACCTGCTCCACGCTGCACATGCGGATGCCGTGCTCGGCGCAGAGAATCTCCAGGTCCGGGACACGGGCCATGTCTCCATCGGGCTTGACGATTTCGATGATCGCCGCCGCCGGCTGCAGTCCGGCGAGTCTGCACAGATCGACAGACCCTTCCGTCTGCCCTGTGCGCGCCAGCACACCGCCGTTGCGAGCGCGAAGTGGGTTGATGTGACCGGGCCGGACGAAGTCGTCCATGCGGGACGCGGGATCCGCGAGCAACTGAATGGTCTTGGCGCGATCGGACGCCGAGATCCCGGTCCCGACACCGTGCTTTGGATGCCCATCCACACTCACGGTGAACGCAGTTGTGCGAAGCGATGTGTTGACGGCAGCCTGCGGACCAAGGTCGAGGCGGTCGCAGTCCTCCCCCGCCATCGCCACGCACAGGTACCCGCCGCCGACCCGCGTCATGAAGTTGATCGCGGCAACATCCACGTGCTCCGCTGCGTACACAAAGTCGCCTTCGTTCTCGCGGCCTTCATCATCGACCAGTACGACGGGCTTGCCGGCGCGAAGGTCGTCGAGGATCTCGGGGATGGGGCTGAGTTGAGCGGACATGGGAACCGCTCATGGTATGGCAGGCGGGACTTCCGCGTGCCGATGCGGCCCCGCCGGTATCGTGCCCGTATGACCACTGCCGCCGATCTCTGCAACGCCATGGAGTCGATCGCGCCGCCGCAGCTTGCGGCCGACTGGGACAACACAGGTCTTCTGCTTGGGTGCCGCGAGGCGGCGGTATCAAAGGTGATGGTGTGTATCGACCTGACCGAGCCGGTCCTGGCCGAAGCGGTGGCGGGCGGCGCGCAGGCAATTGTGACGTATCACCCGTTGATCTTCGGCTCGATCCGCCGCATAACGACGCGTGACTCGCAGGGACGGGTACTGCTTGCCGCAGCGTCGGCAGGGTTGGCGGTGTACAGCCCGCATTCCGCCCTGGACGCTGCGGCCGGCGGAATGGGCGACTGGTTGTGTGATGGCATCGGCGAGGGCGCGCATGCGCCGCTTGAGCATGCCGTCGAAGATCGACCGACCGAGGCATTCAAGATTGTGACGTATGTGCCGGAGGCGCATGTGCAGGCTGTGCGGTCCGCCATGGCCGATGCCGGCGCGGGCCGCATCGGCGGCTACGGCGAGTGTTCGACGGCGATCCGGAGTGTGGGGACGTTTCGGGGCGGCGAAGGGACGTCTCCCGCAATCGGCCAGCCCGGCAGTCTGGAGACCGTCGATGAGGTGCGGTTGATGCTGGTGTGCGGTGAAGCCGAACTCGTGGGCGTGATGGCGGCGCTTCGGGCCGCGCACCCCTACGAGGAGCCTCCGATTCACATCACGCCGCTTCGCCCGCACCCACTGCAGCATGCGGGCATTGGGCGTGTGTTGCGGCTCGATACGCCGCGACCACTGGAAGTGGTCATCAAATCGGTTAAGTCGCACCTTGGCGTGACGTCACTGCGGGTTGCTGGCCCGGACGGAGATGTCGCGGTTGCCGGGTGCTGCCCGGGCGCGGGAGGCGAACTGCTGCCCGCCGCCGAAGCCGCCGGCGCAACGCTCTATCTCACCGGGGAAATGCGGCATCACGACGTCCTTGCAGCGGCGGTGCGTGGCACACGCATTCTGCTTGCCGGGCATACAAACACCGAACGTGGCTATCTGCCCGTGCTCCGCGATCGGCTCGCTGAGGCATTGGCTGTGGACGTCCAGGTCTCGACGGCAGATGTCTGTCCCTGGCGTATTGGGTGAGTTGTCGTCTGTGGCCGCGCAGCGGCCGATACGGAGCAACTCCGCAGGATGCTTGGTCAGGCCGGCCTGATCACCACCGCCCTGCCGTAGCAGAGCACTTCCGTAGCGGTATCGACGACGTCCGAAGATTCATACCGCAGGCCCACAACCGCGTTGGCGCCGATTTGCTCGGCGTGCTCAAGCAAGTGCTGCAACGCCTCGCCGCGGGCCTGTTCGCACATCTCGCGAAACGCGCCGATCCGGCCTCCCACGATCTTCTTCAGGCCCCCAAGGAAGCCCTGACTGATCGTCGGCGCCCGAACGACGATGCCCCTGACGAGCCCCTTGTACTCGACGATGGTCTGTCCCTGAAACTCGAAAGTCGTGGTGCATGGAATGCTCATGGCGGGATCTCCTGTTGTGGCCCGCCACTCTATCCTGTGGGGCTCCATGCGACGTCACCTGCTCGAAGCCGCTCCGGCCAAGCTCAATCTGGCCCTGTCCGTCGGCCCGCCCGACAGCGTGAGCGGTATGCACCCCATCAGTTCCTGGATGGTGACCGTCGACTTTGTGGACGACTTGCATGTCACGCGACTCGAAGACGGGTCCATCTCAAGGTATGCCATCGACTGGCATGCCTCGGCGCCGCGGCCCTCGGAGATCGACTGGCGGCTGACCGATGATCTTGCCGTCCGGGCGCATCTGGCGCTGGAGCGGTACACGGCACGGCAACTCCCGATCCAGCTTCGCATGGAAAAACGAATTCCGGTTGGCGGCGGGCTCGGCGGCGGATCTTCCAATGCCGCAGCAATGCTGCGGGCGTGTAACCGGCTCTTCGATCTGAAACTGGATGCAAAGGAATTGCGACACATCGGCGCGCTGCTCGGCTCGGATGTGCCGTTTCTCATCGAAGGCGGCAGCGCGATTGTCGGTGGGTTCGGCGAGCGAATCGAGCCCACCGCCGCGATGCCTCAGCACGCTGCCGTCCTTGTTCTGCCGGACGCCTCCTGCGCAACTGGTGCCGTGTACGGACACTTTGATGCCATGGATGGTTCGCCGCTGGACGAAGCCGCCGTCCGGGCTGCATGTGGCGGCGGCCGGCTCTTCAACGATCTGGGCCCGGCAGCCATAGAGGAAGCGCCCGATCTGCGACGGCTCGCAGCTGAAGTGAAAGCAACCGCCGGCCGCGACGTGCACGTCAGCGGCAGTGGCTCAACGCTCTTTCTGGTCTGTGATACACCACTGGAAGCGGGTGCGCTGGCATCCGCAATCACAACTCGTCATGATGTGCCGTCCGTCCCTGTCCGCCCTGCGTCCATCGAGGCCGGGTGCATTGAATCGACGGACTGAATTGGAGACCGCCATGTCAGCCCTGCTCACCGCCTATCCCACCGCCGTGGACTTTGCACCCGCCGACATCGACGGCACACAGTGGTCCCAGGTCGGCCCCCTGTATGAACAACTTCTTGCGAGGACGCTGAAGTGCAAAGGCTGCCTCGAGCAACTTCTGCTTGATCGGAGCGAAGTCGACGCGGCCGTCGGTGAGGCACGTGCATCGCTCTATATCGAGATGACCCGGCACACCGACGACGAGTCGATCAAGGCGGCGTACCTGAAGTTCGTCGAGGAGATGGATCCGAAGATCAAGGACATCTCCTTCAAACTCGATCGACGCATCGTCCGGTGCCCGTTTGTGGACGATCTCGATCAAGAGCGTTACGGGGTACTGCTTCGTGGTCTCGACGCCGATGTGAAGCTGTTTCGCGAAGAGAACATTTCGCTTGAGGTCGACGAGACGAAGCTCGGCCAGGAGTACAGCGAGAGATGCGGCGCCATGACTGTGGAGTTCGACGGCGAAGAGAAGACGTTGCCGCAGATGGGCCCTTACATGCAGGAGAATGATCGCGACGTTCGCGAGCGGGCCTTCCGGGTGGTGGCTTCGCGTCGCCTGCAGGATGCGGAGCAGATGGATGACATCTTCGACAAGATGATCACGCTGCGAAACACGATTGCTGACAACGCTGACCTCGACGACTACCGGGACTGGGCCTTCCGAGCAAAGCACCGTTTCGACTACACGCCGGCAACCTGCGAAGCGTTTCATCGCGGCGTTCGGGAGCAAGCCGTTCCGCTGATGCACGCCATGAATGCCCGCCGCCGTGAAACGATGGGGCTTGATGTGCTCCGGCCGTGGGACCTGGACGTCGATACGCTCGGGCGGTCACCACTGCGGCCGTTCGATGGCGCGCAGGAGCTGATTGACGGCACGAGCCGCATCTTTCACCGCATGGACCCATCGCTGGGCGGACTGTTCGACACGATGCGGGAGGGTGACGCGCTCGATCTTGAATCCCGCAAGGGCAAGGCGCCGGGCGGATACCAGTACGACCGCGAACGCCGACGGGTGCCGTTCATCTTCATGAACGCTGCTGGTCTGATGCGAGACGTGGACACGATGGTGCACGAGGCCGGCCACGCCTTCCACTCCATGCTGTCTCGGGATGAACCGCTCGTTGCCTATCGCCATCCACCGATTGAATTCGCGGAAGTGGCGTCGATGAGCATGGAGCTGATCGCCCATCCGTTCCTCGACGAGTTCCTCTCGGAGGAGGAAGCAGGCCGGGCGCGGCGCAAGCATCTTGAGGGCGTCATTGGGACGTTGTGCTGGGTGGCGACCATCGATGCGTTCCAACACTGGCTCTACACGCATCCCCACCACACACGCGACCAGCGCGACATCTACTGGCTCGAGTTGCACGGGCTCTTCGGACCCGACGTGAGTTGGGAAGGTCTCGAAGCCGAGCGCACGAAACTCTGGCAACGTCAGTTGCACCTCTTTGAGGTTCCGTTCTATTACATTGAGTACGGCATCGCGCAACTTGGCGCGCTGCAGATGTGGATGATTTACCGCGAGGACCCCGCGCGGGCCATTGCCTTGTACCGCGAGGCGATGTCACTGGGAGGCTCCAGGCCCCTTCCCGAACTGTTCAAGAGCGCCGGGCTCGTCTTCGACTTCGGGCCGGTCACCATCGCTCGGCTGGTGGCCGAGGTCGAAGCGGAACTCGCGTCGCTGCCCGAATGAGCCAGCGACCCTGGCGACGTTCTCCGGGGCAGTTCGCGGCGCACATCGAGGCCTCCCTCGAGTGGGTTGTCGAGCACTTGAGTAGCAGTGCGGACCGGTCTCCGTGGTCGCCGCTGCACCCGGGGGATCTGGCGGCCCGCATTCCTGCAGGACCTCCCGACCAACCAGTCCCACTTGAGGATTTGCTCGCCGATCTCCGCGACGTTATCGAGCCGGGGCTTGTTCGGTGGGATGCGCCCGGATGGATGGCGTGGTTCCCTTCCAATGCCCACCCCGATGCAATCCTCGGAGACTTGCTTGCGAGCGTCACTGCGCAGCAGGGCATGCTGTGGGCGTCAAGTCCGGCCTGCACCGAACTCGAAAGCCGCATGCTCGAGTGGCTTCGACAAGCGATGGGGCTCCCGGAACGCTTCGCCGAAGGTGGCGCCGGTGGCGGAGTCATTCAGGACACCGCGAGCAGCGGCGTGTTGGCGTGCATGGTTGCGGCGCGTGACCGGGCGACGCAGGGCGCCGCCACACGGCTGGGCGGGGCCGCGTGCGGAGGGTTGACCGCGTACGCGAGCGAGCAGTCGCACTCCTCGATCCTCAAGGCGGCAGGCATCTGCGGCATCGGCCGTGACAACGTCCGTGTCGTGCCCACTCGCGGCGACTTCGCGATGGATCCCGAGGCACTCGCGTCGATGATGTCCGATGATGTCGCGGCTGGCCTGCGACCGGCATTCTGCTGCGCGACGGTCGGGACAACCGGCTGCGGTGCCGTCGACCCCGTTCGGGAGATCGGCTTGGCGTGCGCCGACCACGACTGCTGGCTGCACGTGGATGCTGCATGGGCCGGAACCGCGGCGCTGGCGGACGACTTTCGCCCAGAGATCGTCGCGGGCGCCGGCGCAGCGGATTCGTGGAGTTTCAACCCGCACAAGTGGATGGGCGCGGCATTCGACTGCTGCTGTCTCTGGGTGGCGGACCGTCGGTCGCTCATTGCGGCCATGTCGATCGAGCCCGAGTATCTGCGGAACGCAGCGACCGAGTCGGGCGACGTCATCGACTACCGGGATTGGCATATCCAACTGGGGAGGCGCTTCCGAGGGCTCAAGTTGTGGGTGCTGCTGCGATGCACGGGTGTTCAAGCCATTGCCGAGATGGTCCGGTTTCACGTCGGTTTGGCTGAATCGCTGGAGTTGGCCGTCAGGGCGAACCCGGCACTGGCGATGACCGCCCCGCGGAGCCTGTCGCTCTGTTGCGTGCATCACGTGGACGGCGACGACGCGACTCAGGGCATGATCGACGCGGTCAACGCCGACGGCCGGTTCGCCGTGACGCACTGCCGGCTCGGGAATCGTCTGACAATGCGCGTCGCCATCGGAACGCTCGCTGTTGAGCAGGACACGATCGATGCCTTGATCGATCTCCTGGCCCAGCACAGTTAGTTCTGCTGGAAGTTCCAGTTTCCGTGAGAACTGCCGCTATCGGAACGCCATTGGAGGCGGGTGCGGTCGCCGTCGGCCTCGTACTCGCCTGTGAATGTCCACGGATCGTTCGTGTTGGGATCAACGATGAGCGTAATCTGGAACTCGTCCTCGTCGATCGGCAGGTAGGTGCCCTCGATTCCTGCGGTCCGAAGTACTGCCGTCCCGGTCGCGGCGTCTGGGAGCATTCCGTTGTGCGTGCCCTGCCACTGCACGATTTCGCTCGCGGCCTGGTCAATCTGCGTCACGCCGTCCTCGATCTGCGCGTAGACGAGTGACAGCACGCCGATACCGATTCCCATGCCCGCCACGCCGATGGCGCCGATGAGCAGGGCGGCGAAGACACACCCAAAGAGCGTGCCGACGAGACCGATGATGAATCCGGCTACGGCAAAGCCCCGGGGCGTCCTTCGCATCGCAACGGCGCCAAGAATCAAGCCCACAATCGACAGTACGCCACCGGACGCGAGTCCGACGAGCGAGACAATGAATGAAGCGAGACCCAATCCATTTGACTCTGGGCTCGGAGGCGGCTCATACCGCGGCTCCGGGGTCAGCCGCGCCGTCACCGTTTGAGGGCCTTCTTGAGTTGCTTGTCGTTGGTGCAGATGGCGAAGACCTTTTCGAGTTTCACCATCCTGAGCAGTTGGTCCATTTCGGTGGCGACGTTTGCGAGCACGCCCTTCATTTTGCGGCCGGCCGCGCGGCTGCGGGCATCGACGAGCATGCCGATCCCCATGCTGCTCATGAACGTCACTTCACGCATGTCGATGACGAGCCACTTGTAGCCCGAGATGTCGGCCAGAGCCTCCTGCAACGACGCGGAAATGATCTCCGACTCACGCTGCGTGATCGTCGGCGCGTGCAGCGATGCAACGAGCGCATCGGCATCATTCTGAAACTTGATGAACAGACTCTCACCCGCAGTACTCATTGGTCGCCTCCAGCCCAAGTGACGTCGCACTCTAACAGGAGCCGGAATGGCGTGACTACGCCGCGTCGTTCAGACCGTCCGACGTCGGCAGTGCGGCCAGCACGGCCTCGAGGTCGCGGAGCATCTCCGAGGCGTTCTGATACCTGTCGGCCGGGGTCTTGGCCATGCAGGTGAGAAGGACAGACACAACATCTTCGGGCAGATTCGGCACCGACTCTCTTGGGTCAGGAGGCGGCTCCTCAGTGTGCCTCCGCAGAACTTCCTTGAGATCTGTCGGCCCCGCAAACGGTGGTTTGCCGGTGAGCAGGTGGTACCAGGTGGCGCCCATCGCGTAGAGGTCGCTTCGGTGATCGACCAGACCATTGCCACACTGTTCGGGGCTCATGTAGTGCGGCGTTCCGATGATGTGATCGCCACTGGCGATGTCGGCGGTGTTGGGTGCGAGTACGAGACCAAAGTCACTGAGCTTCGCCGTACCGTGTTCGTCGAGCAGAATGTTGTCGGGCTTGATGTCGCGGTGAATCATGCCTCGCCGATGCGCGGCGTCGAGGCCGCGACACGCGTCGCGAAGGATCCGCGTCGCCCGACGAACATCAATGGGGCCGGCCTTCTTGAGCATTTCATAGGTCGTTCCGCCGTCGCACTGCTCCATCACCAGGTAGAGGGCGCGGTCGTGTTCACCTACGTCATGAATAGCCACTGTGTTGGGGTGGCCGAGCTTTGCCATGGTCCGGGCTTCCTGCATGAACTGCCGGCGAAGCATGGGAATGCGAGCCGAATCCGGACCAAGGAGTTTGATGGCGACGGACCGATCGAGAAGTTCGTCGTGGCCCTGCAGTACAAAGCCTTGACTACCCGTGCCGAGTACCGACGTCACTCGATATCGACCGATCTCTGTGCCGATGAAGACTTCTGGATCGAGCACCTTGGCGGGCGGAAGAATGCTCGTTGATCCGCCGCCGCCCGAACTTGGAATGGCGGTCGGGAGGAACGTCGCCGTACCGGGCTGCGCGATGATTGTTGCCGCCAGATTGAGTCCCTGATCGACTTCAAAGAACGCCTCGGCAAGAGTCAGGCCACATCGGGGCGCCAGTTGCAGCGCCTTGAGTTCTTCCGCGGCGGTGAAGGGGCCGTGCTTATGATTGAGCACTTGTGCTACGCCCACAATGTCGCCGTGCTCGTCGTGGAGCGGGACGGACAGCACCGATTGCGTCCGGAATCCGGTCTTCTCGTCGAATGAGCGGTTGAAGCGACTGTCTTCGTAGGCGTCCGGAATGTTGATGAGATGCCCAAGACGCAGGCACGCGCCCGCGATGCCCTCTTCCGCAGGCATCCGAATCAAGGGGGACCCCGAGTCAGGAACGTCTCCGTGCGCCACGACCGTCAAGAGCTCATTGCTTGACGCCTCATATCGGTACACGGACGCCCGCTCAGCAGCCAATCCGTCACGCAGCGCATCGCAAATGGCCCGGAGTTTGGCGGCACCGCCCGACGCCTCTCGGAGCGTGCGGTCGAAGCGTGGCAGGTCAAGCATGTCCGGACCGTGTGAGTCCAGCAGGCCGGCGGCCTTGAGGTCAATGATGGACGATGCTCTTGCAACAGCCATCGCGGGGCTGATCGGCTTGGTCAGGTAGTCGTGCGCGCCCCCGGGCACGGCGCGGGCCACGCGCTCCGGCTGATCCCGCCCCGACGTGATGATGGTGGCGGTTCGATCATCACCGGTCCCCAGTCGGATTCGCCGAAGCAGGTCGTACCCGCTGCCGTCCGGAGTCTCGGCTTCGGTGATGACGAGGTCGAAGGTACCTGCGGCCAGCAGTTCCTGGGCCTCCCTGGCGGTTCGGCAACTGGCGACAGTGTGCACTTTCGCGGCGAGGTGGGTCTCCAGCATCCGCCGGACCGCTGCGTTGGGATCGACCACCAGGATGGCACCACGTCTGCTCACGCCGGCCATGGTACGTACCATCGCCACATGCGACCGGCGCGACACGGCGGAGGGTGGAGATCGATCCGGTACACGATCCGCGCTGCGCGAGCGTCGGGAGGCATCCGCCGTATGTGGCGGGCTTTGCGGAGCCGAAATGCCTGCAAGACCTGCGCTCTGGGAATGGGCGGCCGTCGGGGCGGCATGGTCAATGAGGCGGGCAACTTCCCGGAAGTGTGCAAGAAGTCAGTCCAGGCCATGGCGGCGGATCTGCAGGGTGGCATTCGAGCAGACGTGGTGGACGACACCCCGTTCGCCACTCTGGAGAGCTTGACGCCCCGGCAGTTGGAACATCTCGGTCGTATCACTCAGCCGCTCATCGCGACCTCGTTGGACGACCGCTTTCGTCGCGTGTCGTGGCAGGAAGCGATGGAGCGGGCCACGGCTGCCATGCGGCGTGTTGATCCAGATCGGTCCTTCTACTACTTCAGTGGGCGATCCTCGAACGAGGCTGGCTTTCTGCTGCAGTTGGCGGCGAGGCTTCGCGGCACCAACAACGTGAACAACTGCTCGTACTACTGTCACCAGGCCTCAGGTGTCGGGCTCGCCAGTGTGACCGGTTCGGGCACGGCGACCGTGACGCTGGATGACCTCGACCATGCCGACCTGGTCATGTTGATTGGCGCCAACCCGGCCAGCAACCATCCCCGCTTCATGCGGTCCCTGGTGCAACTTCGGCGGCGTGGCGGGCGCGTGATTGTCATCAACCCGCTCCGTGAGCCAGGCCTCGTCCGCTTCAAGATTACAAGCGACGTCCGCAGCATGCTTCGGTCGTCACAGGTGGCGGATCTCTACGTCCAACCCGCTGTTGGTGGCGATGCCATGCTGATGGC
>CAZMPA010000024.1:0-17099 GCA_964567915.1 uncultured Isosphaeraceae bacterium
GGCGGCGACTGCGACCCCGCCGATTGCGGCGGCGGTGGCGGTGACTGCGATCCAGGTTGGACCATGGATTGTCAGGGAACCTGCTTCCCCGACTACGTCTACGACGAGTGGATCGGCGACGGCTACTGCGACGACGGCTCGTACGTCCCGGCCGACTACGGCTGTGACGAGTGCCCGCCTGGCGTGCCGCTGTTCGCCAATTGCGACCTCTTTGACTGCGACGGCGGCGACTGTGATCCGTCCCAGTGTGAAGGCGGAACGCCGATGGGTGCCTGCTGCGTCGGAACGTCTTGCTCGGTCACGACCGAAGCAGACTGCGGCGGCGCCTACCTCGGTGACGGCACGGACTGCTCCGGCGACCCGTGCGGCACCGATCCGACCGGCGCCTGCTGCGTTGGCACCTCCTGCTCGGTTACGACCGAAGCAGACTGCGGCGGCGCCTACCTTGGCGACGGTACAGACTGCTCGGGCGACCCGTGCGGAAGCGACCCGACGGGCGGCTGCTGCGTTGGCACCTCCTGCTCGGTCACGACCGAGGCGGACTGTGGTGGCACCTATCTTGGTGACGGCACCAACTGCTCCGGCGACCCCTGTGGCGGCGGCGGCGACGATGTGACCATTCGGTACCTCGTCTCCGGCATCGACCGGCTCTCGCTCGATCAGCCCAACTTCACCATCGACGTCTATGCCGACCTGCCAGCAGGCTGGCGACTCGACGCGGTGGCGGGCAACTCCGATCAGCAGAAGACGGTCGCGTGCAGCACGTCCTTCTATCAGGACGGATACGGCGGACCCACCTCGCTTGAGGTGAACCCGGCGTTCTATGAGATTGCGCCCGATCTGGAGTGGGATTCCCGCGTCACGATCGGCACGCTCGACTCCACAGGTGCTCCATTCAACTCCAACGCCCTGAACCAGGTGGGCATCGACTGGACCGACTTCGAAGCAGGCGGCGACCTTTCCGCCGGCAACGGTGTCTGGTTCGTCACTCCCGCCGACGAGCAGGGCACGAGTCTTCCGTACATCGCGGACGACTGCTCGGAGCGAAACGGTGTGCTCATCGCCCGCCTCACGGCCATGGAGATGAACGCCGAAGTCCTGATGGAAGCCCTGTTCCAGGGCCGCACGGACGCCAATGAGGTCTGGCAGGCCACCGCTAGCCGCTACATCACGTACGGCGGTGAACAGGACTGCAACCTCAACGAGGTGCCCGACGCGTGCGACATCGCCAATGGAACCAGTGAGGACTCCAACGGCAATGGCATCCCGGACGAGTGCGACAGCAACTGCTCCGGCGACTCCGACGGCGACGGCGACACGGATGTCGATGACATCCTCGCCATCATCAACGGTTTCGGAACCGTGTACGACGTTGACGATCTGCTCAACGCGATCGCCGACTTCGGCTGCACGGGCTGATTGCCCTGCTTGATTGCTCCGCCCGGGGGGGTCCGACCGGGGGGGGGCGCCCGCTGTCTCTTTGGGGGAGCAGCGGAGCAGGAGAGCAGTAGACTGCTCGCATGAGCGTAGCTCCCACAACTCCTCGAAGCCTCATTGGTGAGACCGCGGCCAGCGACGCAGTCCGTTCGTCGGTTGACTGGCTGCAGCAGACCGTTGGCGATTGGGGGCTGGGAGAGACCTGGGCCGAGGTTGTCGCGGCGGCGATTGTCATTGCGGCCGTGCTCGCCATCTGCGTCGCTGCAAACTTCATCGGAAAGGCGTTCATCCGAGGTATCGCGCACCACCCGTTCAGGCACAGCAAGAAGCCCTGGGCCAAGGCGGTCATTGAACAGAAGGTGCTGCTTCGCCTTTCACAGTTGGTGCCGATCGCCATCCTGGCTTTCGCCATGCCGGCATTCCAGAACTACGGTGTCGACTGGTGGCTGCGTCCTCTCCTTGAGTTGTACGTCATCTGGGTCCTCCTGCTCTTCTCATTCGGCGTGTTGGAGATTGGTGAGGCGATCGTCCTGCACTCGGAATTCGACGGCTCGGTCCCGGCCACGGGCCTCTCGCAGGCGGGCAAGATCATCGCGACGTTCATCGCCGTCGTTCTGGCGATGAGCGTGCTGTTCGACAAGTCGCCCATGTGGTTCCTGTCCGGCGTCGGCGCCCTTGCCGCCGTCATGATGTTGATCTTCAAGGACTCAATCCTCGGTCTGGTTGCGGGCATTCAAGTCAGCGCCAACGACATGGTGCGTGTGGGCGACTGGATCACCATTCCGAGCAAGGGCGTGGACGGCGACGTCGAGGAGATCACGCTCACGACCATTCGTGTGCGAGCATTCGACAAGACAGTGTCTCTCGTGCCCGCCTACGACCTGGTGTCGAATCCGTTCACCAACTGGCGAGCCATGTCGGAGTCAGGCGGCCGCCGCATCAAGCGGTCAATCTCGATCGATACCGGGACGATTCGATTCGTCGGCCGGGATGACCTGGAACGCTTCCGGAGATTCACCGTGCTCGCCGACTATCTGGACGCCCGCATTGCCGAGATCGACACGTGGAACACAGAACATGGCGTCGACACCAGCGAGCAGGTCAACGGCCGCCAGCAGACCAACGTCGGTGTATTCCGGGCGTACGTCGAGGCCTACCTTCGCCAGCATCCGAAAATCCATACCGGCGAGGGATTCACCTTCCTCGTCAGGCACCTCGAGCCAGGGCCAACCGGACTGCCGATCCAGATCTACGTCTTCACCAACGACAATCGGTGGGTCCCCTACGAGCAGATTCAGGCCGACATCTTCGACCACCTGCTGGCCTCCGTGCCCGAGTTCGGGCTGGCCGTCTTCCAGTCGCCGACCGGCCGCGACTTCCAATCGCTCCGGAGCGTGTGAAGCGGCCCACCAAGGCCGAGCCGGACGGTATGCTCACCGCCCATGTCAGAACCTCAGTTCGGTGATGTCCAGATGCATGTCGTCAAGCCGAAGGCACCGGTCGTCGGACGGGTCGTCGAGTCGACGCCCTGCCTGAAGGGCCGATCGGCTTCCTATGTTCGGCACATCGCAATCGACGTGTCAGGCACGCCCCTGGCAGGGACGTTTCGGGCCGGCCAGTCCTTTGGCGTCATCCCGCCGGGCGAGAACGAGAAGGGCAAGCCGCACGCGGTCCGTCTGTATTCCATCTCGGCTCCGACCTGGGGCGAGGACGGCCAAGGCGACGTCGTGTCCACCACGTGCAAGCGACTCATTGACGAGTACAGCGACTCCGACTCGGACGACCACCATCTGTTTGTCGGTGTCTGCAGCAATTACCTGTGCGACCTCAAGGTGGGCGACGAGGTGCTTGTCTCGGGTCCAGCCGGCAAGCGCTTTCTTCTCCCGACAGACACCGCGGCCCACGACTACGTGTTCGTCGCTACCGGCACCGGCATCGCCCCGTTCCGAGGCATGGTCAGCGAGTTGCTTGAGCACCCGGATGGCCCATCCACCAGCGAGATTCACCTCGTTGTCGGCGTCCCCTATGGCACCGACCTCATGTACGACGACTGGTTCCGCGATCTGGCGGAGCGGCACGAGCACTTTCACTACCACACGGTGATCAGCCGGCCGGACGTCGGCCGCCGCATGTATGTGGACCAGTACATCGTCGAGACCGAAGACCCCTTCCACCGCGTGCTGTCAAGCGATCGAAGTCTGCTTTACATCTGCGGAATCGAGGGCATGCAGGTCGGCATCTACAGGCTCCTGCAGACGCTCGGCGTCGCGGGCGACTACCTGCAACTCCCGGAAGAGGGGCTCGACCTCGCAGCGGCCGATCACGCCGTCATCAAACGCATCAAGCCGGCGGCGCGGTGCATGGTCGAGGTCTACTGACCCCCCACATCAATCGAATGCCGCCGTGATGGACGGCACGCCTGTCTCGACCAATTGCAGCGTCGTGGCGATCCGGAAGTTGGACTGAGTCCGGTGCCGCTCGGCAAAGAAGAAGTCGAGTGTGTACGTCTCGCCGTCGGTCAGGCCGAGTCGGTCGAGATCCACGTACTGCTCGGTCGCCGCGTGAACGCCGCCAAGGTCAATGACCAACTCGCCGTCGATGTAGACCCACACATCGTCATCACCAATGAACTGGAAGTAGTTGGACTGGCCATCGTCGTAGACGAATTCGGTGTGCAGCTCAAACGTAAAGTGGAAGTTGTGATCTGGCGTGCCGCCGCTGTTGCCGTACATCTGGTTGTCGATCGGGAAGAAGCCGCCCAGCGACGAGTACAGCGGATCGGTCGAGTCATCGAACACATAACTTCCATCGGCCTGTCGGACGAACGTCAGCGACAGCGTCTGCGAGAGGTTGGTCCCGGGGACGTCGCGGTACCACGAGTAGAACGACCACGTCGATGCAATGCCTCCATCGCAGCTGGCACCCCAGGTGATCGGCGAGTCCCCCCTGCCGGCGTCGTAGAGCAGATAGCAGATCGGGTTTCCAGAGGCGTCCTTGGCCTGCGTGGTCACTTTGTTGCCGGCGTCGATGAAGATCGGCAGGCCGTCCGCCCCGAGTGACGGATCGATGTTGCCGCAGTACAGGCCGAAACCCTTGCGGGGCCGCTTCTCGAAATCGCTGTGACCACCGTGCGTTCGCCGCTCCTTGAAGTCCCGAACGGTGCCAGTCAGTTCCACGGTCGCCGGGCCCGTGCCCATCGCGGGTGGGCACAGCAGGGCCGCGGCAGCCGAGGCGACGAGAAGGCTGGTGGGTCGGGTAGGGTGGGTCGTCATGGGTGAACTCCAGAAAAGGCGGCGGGCGAGGCGGAAGGCTTCGCTCCGTCTCCACATAGGACCGTACGATTCGACCCTGAACCGGCAAAGCGCCGATGTGCCGAAGCGACCTGGACCTGCGCATGCCTGTAGGATCTGGATCGAAAGGGAGAACGAGACGCATGGATGCACTTCGGATTCACGGTGGCGCGAGGCTGTCAGGCACGCTGGCGGTCGATGGATCAAAGAATGCCGCCCTCCCGGCCATGGCCGCAGCCCTCATGTCCAGCGGAACGGTCCATCTGCGGGACATTCCGACTCTCTCCGACATCGGAAACATGGTGAAACTCCTGCGTGAGGTCGGGTGTGAGGTCACCGGGCAGGGACGAGACTGCACAATCCGAACGACCGATCCGACCCGCACACACGCCCGGTATGAGATTGTGCGAACGATGCGGGCGAGCATCTGCGTGCTTGGCCCCCTGCTCGCCGCACGTGGCGAAGCACGTGTGTCGTTGCCGGGCGGCTGCGCCATCGGGGAGCGGCCGGTCGATCTGCACATTCGTGGGCTGCAGGCCCTCGGCGCCTCGATCGAACTGGACGGCGGTGACATCATCGCCAGGGCCGAGCGCCTCAAGGGCACGACGGTCTTTCTCGGCGGACCGTTCGGCTCGACCGTGCTTGGAACCGCCAATGTGATGTCGGCCGCTGCGCTGGCTGAGGGCCGTACGATCATCGAAAGCGCCGCGTGCGAGCCTGAAGTGACGGGCTTGGCGGACATGCTCAACGCAATGGGCGCCCGGATCACTGGCGCGGGCACCCCGCGGATCGTGGTCGACGGCGTGGATTCGCTCGGCGACGTCGACTACACGGTGATTCCGGACAGGATTGTCGCCGGCACGCTCGCCATGGCCGTCGCCATGACCAACGGCGACGCGACGCTCACCAACCTCCCGCACGACAACCTGCTGGCCGTGCGCGACCGCGGCGACATCGCCGGCGTGCACGTCGACCGCACCTGCATGGACGAAGACCCTCGCCGGTGCACCGTGCGAGTCACAAGCGATCGCAGACTGCAGCCCGTCCTCTACACCACGCAACCCTATCCCGGGTTCCCGACCGACCTGCAGGCGCAAATGATGGCGCTGCTTTGTCTCGCAGATGGCAACAGCATTGTCACCGAGCGGATCTATCCCGATCGGTTCCTGCACGTCTCGGAACTGACCCGCATGGGGGCCACCCTGTTCCGCTCCGGGCCGACGGTCGTCGTGCAGGGCGGAGGCGAACTCGTCGGCGCACCGGTCATGGCCGGCGATCTCCGCGGCTCGGCGGCACTGGTGATGGCGGGTCTGGTCGCTCGCGGCGAAACCGTCGTCCAGCGGGTCTACCACCTCGACCGCGGCTACGTCCGGCTCGAGGAGCAACTCAACCAGTTGGGCGCAGGAATCGAGCGGTTCGAACTGGGCGTCTCCGACCCGGTCACCCTCTGATCGGCTGCAACGCAGACAGCACGATGCCCGCCGCGACGACGACGTTGAGCGACGGAACGCCGGCTGCCATCGGAATCTCAACAACGTCGTCGCACGCGTCAAGCACCCGCTCCTCCAGACCAGTCCCCTCCGCGCCCACGACGACCACCCGTCGCTCGGCGGTAACGGCGTCGCGGAGACAGACCGACCGCCCGCACGACTCAGCGGCCGTCAAGCGCATCCCCCGCTCCCCCAGCATCCGCAGCGCCGCGGGGAGATCCTGACACACGCTCCACGGCACACTGAGGACATGGCCCAT
Source organism: uncultured Isosphaeraceae bacterium (assembly GCA_964567915.1). Lineage (GTDB taxonomy): Bacteria > Planctomycetota > Phycisphaerae > Phycisphaerales > SM1A02 > UBA12567. The sequence goes on from CAZMPA010000024.1 coordinate 6,477, forward strand.
TGAAACCCGCACGGCCTTGCGATAGAGCGGGTCGCAGCAGCCTTCCTCCAGCAGGACCTCCCGCACGCCCAAAGCGGCGGCCGTGCGAAACAGCCCCCCCATGTTGTCCACGTTGTTGATGCCCGCTGCGGCAAGAATGGTGCACGTCCCCTGCTCCGGGAGCCGCTCCAGCAGCCTGTCAAAGGCCACGTCCTGCTCGGTGGGCCGCCAGCCCGCCGCGAGCACACCGCGGTGAATGTGGAAGCCAGCAATCGCCTCCATCAATGGAAGGTCTGCAACGTACACAGGCACATCCCCAGGAAGCCCTCGCAGGTCGTCCTCCATACGATCACACTTCGCCGGCGAGAGCAGGAGCGAGTGAAGGCGAGCGGGCGGGCGGCGGCGCCGCCGCACGACCAGCTCGGACTCTGCAATAACGACGCCCGATCGACCACGCAGGTCCCGGTCCCGCACATCACGGAACACGTCGATCCGTGGATCGTCCAGCGCAGTGATTGTGACCGGCCGGCTCACTTCGCCGCCGGAGTTGTCGCGCCCTGCAGCACCTGCGAGAGTTGAGACTGCGCTCGCTCGTATCGCTGCACCGCAGCCGCGAGGTTCTCACGCAGCAGCGTAAAATCGGCGGCGCCCGAGTCCAGGGCGTCGCCCCTTGCCTTCACGATCCGGTCCACACTCGCCGCAGCCGACTTCAGATCGGCGGCGCCAAAGACAAAGTTTCGGGATGCCTCGTACAGGAGTTCGTTGCTGACCTCCTGCTCTGAGGGCTGGTACAGCAGCCGCCACGGCGCGTTACGAGCTTCGGCGACAAGCAGCGACAACTCCTGGGCTGCCAGGTCTGCGCTCGCCAGCGCGGAGCCGACGTCTGTCGACCACAGAGGCATGTTCGTCCGCAATTCGCCGAGCACGGTCCGGGCATCCCCAACCGACGCGACCACATCATCAACGATGACCTGGAACGACGCCTCGTTCTTCTCGATGAAGTCACTGACACGCTGCACCGCCTCGGCGAGTTTCTCGCCCTTGGCGACCACCGTGCTGATTTCGGCAGACCAACCTCCGGGCTGCTCGTCGGTTCCCATCCAGTCCGTTCGAATGCGAGCTGCCAGGACTTCCAGATCGTTGAGCGCAGATCGGACATCGTCGGCCGGCGCATCTCCAAGCACCCACTCCATCACGTATCCGTCCTGGTCCATACGCTGCATCGCCTGGCCAACCGTCTCGGCCCCGGCGCTGAAGGACCGAGCGGACTCAGCTCCGAGCACCCACTCGAGGACATAGCCGTCCGTTCGCAACTTGCTGGCGATCTCCTGGATGCTCGCCCCGGCCTCCTCGCCCAGAATCGCGCCGAGCATTCCGGTCGCCGGCGTGCCTGCAAGCACGTCGCCGTCAGCAAGCAACGTACCCGGCTCGCCAAGGTCGCTCGAAACCTGATGTGCGGCATCGAAACCCACGCTTGAAATGAGCACGAATGAATCCGAACTGATCAGGCCGCTCTGGACCGTGGCGGTCGCGTTGGAGTAGAGGGCCACACTCGAGGGAAGCGTGAACGACACGTCGATCTGCCGAATCGGATCTTCGCTTGAGATGATCTCCACCGACTGGACTTCGCCCAGCTCGATTCCACCCACTCGGACCGGACTGCCTTCTTTCAGAAACCCGACGCCCTGCTTGACAGGAAACGTCGCCTGATACTCGCTCATTGGCGGACCAAACATCGCTCCTTTCAGATCGCCGAGGACAAAGATCACGGTCACCCCGACTGCAATCGCAATCAGCACGAAGATCCCCGCCTTGATCGAGTTGTCGTCCCGCCGTCCGCTCATGTCGCCTCACCTTCCTCGCTGCAGCGGCCCCAAAGCGTCCGCCAGAACCCGCCAGCCCGCGTCGACTGAACGGATCGCCCGCCCGTCAACTTGCTGTTGTCAACACCCAGCAGGTCGGCCGCGTACCCACCTTCGCCCCCTGCTTCATGCTCAGTCATCGGCCCCTCGGGATCGCCCCGCAGAAACTGCCGGATCAGCCGCTGCGACTCGTTGAGTTCACCAGTGTTTGATTCAGGCCAGTCCCGAAGTTTCTCAAACTCGGCTCGGGGCTCGTTCATCAGGACTCGCCCCTTGTGCAGCATCACCATCCGGTCCGCGATGGTAAAGGCTGAGTCCATCTCGTGGGTCACCACGACGCTCGCAACGCCGAGCCGCTTCGTCAGATCGATGATGAGCTGGTCGATTGCCGCAGACGTGACGGGGTCCAGGCCGGCACTCGGTTCATCGTAAAAGAGGATCTCTGGATCGAGCGCGAGCGCCCGGGCGAGCCCCGCACGCTTCTTCATGCCGCCACTGATCTGCGCGGGATACTTGTCGGCAGCCTCCCGGAGGTCCACCAGTTCGAGTTTGATCTTCACCATCATGTCGATGATGGATGCATCCAGATCGGTGTGCTCCTCCAGAATGAGCGCAACGTTCTCAGCAACTGTCATCGAATTGAAGAGCGCACCCGATTGGAACAGGATGCCGAACTTCTTCCGAACGTCATTGAGCTCGTCCTCATCCAATTTCGCAAGATTCCTGCCCAGAACTTCAACAGTCCCTTCGTCCGGCACAAGCGATCCGACCATGTGCCGAAGCGTCGTCGACTTGCCGCAGCCCGACCCACCCATGATCACGACTGTTTCACCCCGCTTGACTTGCAGATTGACGCCGTCCAGAACCGTCTGATCGCCGAAACGCTTGACAAGGTCCCGCATGGAGATGACAACGTCGGTTTCGGTCATGGCGTCGCGTCCTTCATCGGCCATGTGATGGTGCCGCCCTCGGGCAACTCCACGATGAGGCGATCGAAGGACACCACCCAACCCCGCTCTGGATCGCTGATCAGAAACCTCGTCTGAATGGATGCGGCGCCGCGGTCAAACATTGCGTCGTACGGTACCCAGATCCACCATCCAGCGGCGTCCTGCTCCTGCTGGGTCTCGGATGCAGGCGCCTCGGCCGGCCGAGTCGACCGGATGGCTCCCAGACTGTCCGTCAAACCCATCAGAAATGCCTCGGACGCCGATTCGGATCCGCCGCCGTCCATTCCCAGGAGAAAGGCGCGGATGTCGCCACGCTGCCCGCTCGCAATCGTCGCCGCCGGACCCGTCATCAGCGGCTGACGAACGTGCTCATTCCACCACCACCCGGCCGAGAACACGACAGGCGTCACAACTGCTGAGATCACGATGGCGACGATCGCCAACCTGCGTCCACGCCGCCCGGTCAGCTTCGCGTCCCGCAACGCCCACAGACCGGCCGGAATCGCGGCGATCGTGATCACCGGGCACAATCCGATTGACAACACAAACGCGAGGATCGCCCAGGGACTGAGTTTCGCCTGCTGCTGGTTCACTCCACATCCTCCTGTTCGATCGGAATGACAATGTCGCCGTCCGGGCCGGTGAACACGACACGCCGCAACCGCACGACATCATCCACAGTGGTCGCCCCTACCTGCATTTCGAATCTGGCGGCGCCGCGATGCGTCACGTCACCGCCAACAAACGTCAGGCTTGCAGACCACTGCGGTGTCAACAACCCCGCAGGGACCGGCTGCAATGATCGCACGCCGACCTGCTGGATCTCTCCGACGCCTGCAATGGCGTCTGCGAATGCATCCAACGCTTCGTCTGAGAGAGGATCCGCCGAAGCAGACCACCAGCGGCGAGCCGCGTCATGGTCTCCGTCCTGCACCGCCCGCATGAAGTCGGTCGCAACGTGTGCGCCACTGTCGCGTACCTGCGTCTGCGCCCAGTCGCTCAGTGCATTGCAGCCCCACAATCCAAGGGTAAACATGATCACACCCCCCCACACCGCCGCAGTCGCCGCACCGGCGCCGCCGAGGGCGCCACCCGCGTTGACAATCCGGCGCCGGGCGATCAAGCCGACCAGACAGCCGAGCAGATTGAGCGGGACGCACATTGGGATCAGGGCGAGGACCAGGCTGATGACGGCCAGCGTCGAGATCGGTCGCCGGGGAAAGGGCGGGGGGTTGTCACCCAGTGTGCCAACCATGCGGGCGTGAATGGTACGTACACTCACGACCGGATGAATGTGAACCGACGCGATGTGCTGGTCATGGGCCTGGGCGACTTCGGCGGTGGAGCCGGCGTGACCCAATGGCTCCTCAGCCGCGGCGCCAACGTGACCGTCACGGACCTGAGGGACGAAACGGCGCTTTCAAACGCCATTTCCGAGCTCGACGTGGCCAAGTGCCGGCTCGTACTCGGCCGGCACAATCCCAGCGACTTTGAGCGGGCGGACATCGTCGTCGTCAATCCCGCCGTACCACGGCCTGCACGTAACCCCCTGCTCGACATCGCCCGCCGCCGCGGTGCCACGCTGACAACCGAGATTCGGCTGCTCGTGGAACAGCTCGACCGCGATCGGTGCATTGGCATCACGGGTACGGCGGGCAAGTCGACGACTGCGGCCATGACGCATCACCTGCTCCGCCGGGCGGGCCTGGACGCGCGACTAGGCGGCAACATCGGAGGAAGCCTGCTGGGTGACGTCTCATCGTTCGGGCCACAGACGTGGGTGGTGCTTGAACTTTCCAGCGCGCAGCTGCACTGGCTCGATCAGGACCCCGGCTGGTCGCCAGCGATCGCAGGCATCACCAACATCTCGCCCAACCACCTGGACTGGCACGAGGACGAGGCCGACTACCGCCGCTGCAAAGCGGCCATTCACCGCCACGGCGAGCCGGCCGACACGCTCGTTTGCGGCGAGACGTGCCCGCCCATCGACGTGCCGCTCCGGGTTCCGGGCGAGCACAACCGAATCAACGCCTCGATGGCGGTGGCGATCGCCCGTCACGTCAACGCAACCATCGGCCCCGACCTGCTCGCCGACTTCGGCGGCTTGCCCCACCGGCTGTGCCCGGTCGGCGGCGATGACCCGCCGCGGTTCTACGACGACTCCAAGGCCACAACGCCTGAGGCCACGCTTCGCGCCATCGCTTCATTCCCAGACCCGGCTCGCATTCACCTGCTGGCGGGCGGCTACGACAAGGGTGTCTCGCTGCAGCCGATTGCCGACGCTGCCCGGTCGCTCGCGGGGCTGTACGCCTACGGCGCAACCGGGGCCGCACTGGCCGCCGCGGCAGGACAATCGGCCTACGACTCGCTGCAGCAAGCCGTCGCCGCCGCGGCCGAGCGCCTGCGTGACGGGGACATTCTGCTGCTCAGCCCCGGATGCGCCTCATGGGATCAGTTCCCCGACTATCGCGAGCGTGGCCGCGTCTTTACCGAACTGGTTTCCGGGCTGTAAGCCCTACGACTCCATCGCCCCGACCAGATCACCAAGCGACTGGCAGCCCTGCGACCGTACCCATTTGGTGAGCCCCTTCAGGATCTTTCGAGGTCGCCGAGGGTCGACAAAGAGCGCCGTGCCCACTCCCACCGCCGACGCGCCAGCAAGCACGAACTCAGCGGCATCCTGCCACCGCATGACGCCGCCGAGACCGATGATCGGCACGCCCGCGGGACCCGCGACATCACGGTGTACATCTGCCACCATGCGAACAGCCAGGGGATGGATGCCCGGCCCGCTGGCGCCGCCCGACGCCCGGCCGAGCCGCGAGCGTCTCGTCCGCACATCGATGGCCATCGCAGGGACCGTGTTCATGATCGTCAATGCATCGGCCCCTGCCTCGATAGCCACCTCGGCCGCGGCGCTGGGCTTGCCGAAGTCCAGTGGCAGTTTGACAATCATTGCCGTCCGCTTGAGCACGCTCCGAATGTCGATCAGTAACGACTGGAGCTTCTCGGGCGACTCTGCGAACGCCCGCCCGTCGTCCGTGTTCGGGCATGACACGTTGACCTCTACGGCCTTGACGAATGCCATCGCCTGCATCGCCGCGGCGACCTGTTCGTAGTCGTCGATCGACTCGCCGGCAATGGAAGGAATCGCTGGGATCGGCAGGTCGCGGATGGCCAGCGCCGTCTCACCAATAAAGCGATCCAGCCCGACGTTGGCCAGACCAACCGCGTTCATCATGCCGCACTGCAGATCGGTCACCCGCATGGCGGGGTTGCCGGTTCGCGGGTCGAGCGTGATGGATTTGGTCACCACGGCGCCAAGCCCTCGCAGGTCGTCCACCGACGCGAGTTCGGGACCGTAGCCAGCAGTTCCGGCCGCCGCGATGAGCGGCGAACGCAGATGCACGCCCGCGAGGTCCAGAGAGAGATCCGGCATGGGCGTACAGGCTACCCGCCACCGATCGGGGTCGCGGTACCCTGTGCCCATGAACACCACCGCGGACCGAATCGCACAGTTTGAGAACATGGCCGCCGCCGATCCCGAGAACGAGATGGCGCACTTCAGCCTCGGGTCGGCCTATCTGCAGGCCGGAAGACCCGGAGACGCCGCTGGCTCCCTGGAGCGGTGCATCGAGTTGAGCCCGGAGATGAGCAAGGCGTACGAACTCTGCGGCCAGGCCATGCTGGCTGCCGGCTGGGAAGACCGGGCGGCCGAGGTGCTCACGCGTGGGTACACGACTGCCGCAAGCCGCGGCGATCGCTTGCCTCAGGAGGCAATCGCCACCATGCTCACGGACATCGGCAGGCCGGTGCCGGACGTGGCCGCCGAATCCGCAGCCGCCCCCACAACCGAAGGTGACTTCATCTGCCAACGCACCGGGCGAGGCGGAACGCAGTTGGACACTCCCCCGTTTCGCGGCCCCGTGGGCGAGTGGATTCAACAGCACATCAGCGCCGAGACCTGGGACGCATGGATCAATCAGGGGACCAAGGTCATCAATGAACTTCGTCTGGACCTCTCACAGCCGCAGGACACGGCGATGTACGACCAGCACATGTTCGAGTACCTCGGCGTGCCCGCAGCGCTCACGACCAGCGACAGCGCGTGACCAGGTCCGGTCAACGAATCCTCGACGTGTAGACGGCCCACTCAATCAACAACACAGCCAGGGAGGCGAAGACCGCCCAAGGCCACAGTGGCGCCGACACTGCGGCGTCCCCAGCGAACCGGGCTTCCTCACCGCCAATATGCATACTGTCCGGAACGCGGAGGTCACCCTCGGTTCGCACCGGCATGCGTATGGCGACAAACCGATGTCCGGCCGTGGGCGACTCCCATCGAACCACCCAGGGACCTGATGTCTCGACCGGGCCCCATCCGACCCGACGTCCGCTGCGGGCTGAAAGTTGGCGTGTCACGCCGCCCCGCCCGGTCGCCGTCGCCGACGCAACCCCCTCCGGCAGCCGCACAGAGGCTCGCTCCCCTGCTGTCGTAGCGCCGCCAACCTGATCGCCTCGCCACGCCATCCATTCGACGGCGTCGATGAGAAAGCTCACAAATGTCGGATCGAGCGGCCACGTGCTCTCGGTCGGATCGAATGCGATGTGCACGCGGCGGTGCCCCTCCTCCTCCCACGCCAGCGCAAGCGGACCGTCGGCGCCGCGAAGGACCACCCGGACGGCCGCGTCCGCCGTGACGCCCTGGGGCGCCCGCACCCACATGTCGTCGGGCGCGCCGCCTCGCAGCACCGGGTGGCGAGGATCTCCAATGACGACCGACTCCGCCCCCCGCCTCGGTCCCCAGTCCAGCAGCGAGGAGGGCAGTTCTGTGTTGATAGACATCGTCGGCCCATCAGGAAGCGTCGCCGGCGCCACGCCGTCGAAGACCGTGATACCCGAACCTGATGCGTCCGCGTCGTTCCCGCTCGTCACGTCAGCAAACGGGACCACCGAGAAGGCGCGGCTCCAGAACTCGGGCTGCTCGGACACGAGATGAACGCCAAGCCGTTCCACCGCCGGGACGACAGTCCAACCCGCGTCGTCGAGCGGAAGTGCGTCGTCACCAACCAACCGCACCTCGACCAGCGCTTCACCTGGGCTGTGGGTCTGCGTGAACACCATGTCCCTCGCGCCCGGACGCAGCACGCCCTCATCATCAAGCGTCGCGGGCGGCAGCGTCACGTCCTCCACGTGCACGGCGCTCCCACCAACCGACATCTGCACACGCTCCTCGCGTGGATGCTGCGTCCAATTCCAGAGCGTGGCAAAGACCTGCACCTGGTTCGGGTCATCCGGGTCTCGTTCACCCGCCACCACGTGCACCGACCGATTCTCCGCGTCGGTCTCGCCCACCACGTGCACGAGCGTCTCGGCGCCGAGCAGCGTGGCATCGTCCAGATCCGACAGGCCGCCGTCTGTGAAGATCTCCAGTCGTGCGGGCTCGCCAATGGCCCGCGGCGCATCCGGGTCCGGTTCCGCCGCCCAGGCGCGGCCCATCGCAAGGGCCCGCTCAATCCGGGCGGACGTGTCCTGGGGCGCCATCCGATCGAGCGCCGCTCGCAAGGCCGCGCGAGATCCCGTAAACGGCTGAACGATTTCCGCTTCGCTGCCCATCGCCACGATCATGGTCTGCCCGGGCGACTCGCCGAACCACGTACCGGGATGCAGGCGGTCCACGGCATCCTTGGCGGACTTGATTGCCAGGTCGAATCGCATGCCGGCCCCATCGACCGCTTGCATGGATGCGGAACAATCGATCAACAGCACGGTTCGGGCGCCGCGGCCCGCTGCCGTCTCGAGCCTCGGCTGCGCCACCGCCAGCGCGAGCATCGCCAGCGCCACCAGTTGCAGCAGCAGCAGGAGATTCCGTCGCAGTCGCTGGAAGGGCGTGTTGGCCTGCAGGTCCTCAGCTGCAGCCGTCCACAGCGTCGTCGTTGGAACCACTTGCCTGGCGCGTCGAAGCCGAAGCACATAGAGAAGCAGCAGCGCCGGAACAGTTGCAGCGAGCACCCAGAATGCAATCCACGGTGCCAGCCACGTCATCGGATCAGCCCGCCTCGCCGCAATTGACCCAACAGCAGATCAGCGACGTCCGCATCGGTTTCCACAGCCAGATGGCTTCCACCGCACCTCCGCGCGGCGTCCCGCACCATGCGCACACGTTCATCAAGTCTCGCTCGATACGCCCGCAGCAGCGACGGCGTCACCGTGACCTCCCGGGGTGGGCCACCTTCGTTGTCCTCGAGCCGGACATCTCCTGCCAGACCGTGCCCGCCCGGATCGACCTCCTGCGGGCTCAAGATCTGCAGGCAGTGAAGTTCATCCCCGCCGCCCCCCAGTGTTCGCAGCGCCGGAAGTGGGTCCTGCTCGCCGAGAAAGTCACTCAAAATGATCGCAACGCCCCGCCCCCGACGCGTGGGCGCCACGGCCCGCAACGCTTCCCCAAGCGGGTCGCCGCCACCATGCGGCTCAACTGTCCGGCCAAGCAGCCACGTACCCAGTTCAGCCGTCCGGCCGCGGCCGCGGAGGTCACGCAGGTGCGACACACTTCCGCCGCTGCAGCATGCGAGGCTGACGCGGTGCTTCGCTGCCAATCCAATGCTCCCGAGCGCCATGGCCAGCCTTCGCGCAAACGTCCACTTGGAGGGCGACCCCCAGTCCATTGATGGTGTTGCGTCCAGAATGAGCAGCACACTGAGGTCTTCCTCATCCAGATACAACTTGAGGAAGAGCGCATCGAGCCGCGCGTAGACATTCCAGTCGACGTAACGGAGGTCGTCACCGGCGACATAAGGGCGGTGATCAGCAAAGTCGATGCTGAAACCCCGCCGCTTGCTGCGCCGCTCTCCGTGCAATCGACCGGACAACACCTTTCGAGACGTGATCTCCAACCCGTCCATGGCGGCGAGCAGGGACGGCCCGAGCAGATCTTCGATCGTGCGTGGCGGGGGTGATGGATCGATGCCAAAGCCTGGGATCATGCGATGACCTCCCCTGCCGGTGTCCGCACCTGCTCAAGCAGCATGTCGACCAGATCATCGGACGTGAGGCCTGCTCCTCTGGCGACCGGATCGGCGATCATGCGATGCCGCAGGCAAGACGGCGCAACGGCCCGCACATCGGCGCATGAAGCCGCCAAACGCCCGGCGGACATGGCCGCGACCTGCGCCGCCCGCCGCATCGAGATCGCGGCCCGAGGACTGCAGGGCGCCGTCAGGAGCTTCGCCACATCCGAGCCGCCGCTTCCAGTCGCAAGTACCAGCGACGCAATCCAGTCGTCGACGTGGGGCGCCACAAGAATCCGCCGGCTGAACTGTGTCGCAGCGGCGAGAAAGGACGGCGCGATTCGGGGCTGGACCGCGCCGACGGTGTTGCCGGTCGTGCCCTCGATGATGCGGCTCAGGACATCCGCCTCGGGCGGTGTCACGTTGATCTGCATGAGAAACCGGTCCACCTGGGCCTCTGGAAGCCTGTGGGTGCCCTCCTGATCAATCGGGTTCTGCGTCGCCAGCACGATGAACGGTTCTGGCAGCGGGTGCCGCGTTCCTGCAATGGTCACACCGCGCTCCTGCATCGCCTCAAGCAGGGCCGACTGCGTTCGAGGCGAGCCGCGATTGATTTCGTCGGCAAGGACCACCGCGTGGAAGATGGGCCCTGGCCGAAACACGGTTCCGCGAAGCCCGCCCGCGCCTTCGGCCACGATGGTCGTGCCGGTGATGTCGGCAGGGAGCAGGTCAGGAGTGAACTGCACGCGGCCGACATCGAGCCCTGCTGCCGCCGCGACCGTGCGAACCAGCAGCGTCTTGCCCGTCCCCGGAACGCCCTCGAGG
>CAZMPA010000025.1:0-16838 GCA_964567915.1 uncultured Isosphaeraceae bacterium
CTCCCTCGCTTGCGGGGGAGCTGTCGCGAAGCGACTGAGGGGGTGCGTGATGCTGCCAACGCCGTCGCTGCCGATGCTGGAACACGTCCCCCCTTCAGGGGACGACGGCTTCACCGCGCCGCGAGCCTGCTCAGCGTGTCCGCAGCCCGTTTGGTGGCGCCCCGTTGGCTATTGATCACCTCGCGGCCCGCAGCCACCTGCGCTGCCCGCGCGTCGGCATCGGCCGCAAGCCGTGTGATCACATCAGGCAGCTCGCCCGCTTCACACTGAATGAGTCCTCCACCCTCCACGAGCGCTTGCACCACATCTTCAAAGTCGGACACCGCCGGGCCAATGATCGTGGCGGCACCGCGAGCGACCGGTTCGATGGGATCGGACCCGTGCAGCGTTCCGAAACTCCTGCCCACGACCACAATGTCCGCTTGTCCATAGGCCTCGCTCAAGTCGCCGATCGTGTCCAGAAGGAATCGGTCTGACGCCTGAGCCTCGCCCGAAGTCCTACGTGAGCAAGGCGACAGGTCCTCAGCAGCCTGATCCCACCACTCTGGCCTTCTGGGCGCCACGAGGAGTTGGGCGGTGTCCGGGCATGCGCTCCGCAACAAGGCCGGCTCACCAGGGGCCGTCGAGCCGCCCACGATGAGCAGTCGGTCCGGATCAATCCCCATAGCCTCGGCCAGCGAGGCTCCATCGCACGCTTCGGACACGCTGTCCCACTTCATGCTTCCAGTCACCTCGACGCGGTCCCGCGGCACGCCCAGATCGACAAAGCGGTCGGCTGCATCCTGATGCTGCGCTCCCACTGCCGCAAGCCGCTTGAACATGCCTCGCACCAGCGGTCGAATCCAACGATATCGACGGTGACTCCTCGCAGAGAGGCGGCCACTGACTACGACAGTCGCGACACCACGGCGTTTGCATTCAGCCGTCATGTTGGGCCAGACCTCCAACTCAACCAGACCCAGCACGGTGGGCTGCACGGCAGCCAGAAACCGACGCACGGCGGCCGAGAAGTCCAGAGGCCAACGGACCACCGTATGCCGCTCGCCAAACAATGCCTCCGCACGCGCAACGCCGGTGTCCGTCGTGCTGGCAATCACCACATCCAGATTCGGCACCCGCTCCAATTCGTTCACCAGCCCCCGGATCGAGCCAACCTCACCCACGGAGACCGCGTGCAGCAGGACGCGGCCTCCCGGAGGGGGTGATGACAACACAGCCTGGCGGCCAAACCGGCCACGCCAATCCGTGCGGTGACGTCCGCGAACAACCATCCGCGGCAGCCACAACGGGGCGGAAACGGCGGCGGCGAGCAGCAAGACCGTATCGACGAGCAGACGCATGGCGGGGAGTGTAGAGCCACGGGGCCCCTGCCCGGGAGTGGCCCACCCCCCATGGAACCGCAGAAACCATGCTTCCGTATGGATAGGGGACGCGAATCACGCACCGAACCGGCGATCTTTGCGGTAGTGTTGGATACGGGTCTCTGCGGAGTACAGCCTGCGATGATGGAACTGCATGTCATCAACCGAAAGACTGGTCAGCTCATGCGAGCGTTCGCGATCGGTGACGCTGCAGAGGTCCTGATTGGACGGCACGAAAGCTGCGACATCCGGCTGGATGCCCCGAGCGTCTCACGCGAGCACTGCGTCATCGAGTCCGTCGATGGCGATCTTCACCTGCGTGACCTCGAATCGACGGGCGGCACCCGCTGCGGCGGGTCGCGGATTGACGACGTCAGATTGCAACACGGACTCGAAGTCGAGGTCGGCCCGGCACTGCTGCGATTCGTCGAGGACTGAGCCGAGTCAGATGCCGCCGGGGCCGCCGCCTCCGCCGAGACCACCGCCACCACCACGGCCTCCACCGCCGCCGCCGCGATTGCGATTGCGGATCAGTTCTTTGAGATCGTCCCGCATGATTTCGAGGCTTGTGATGTCCGTGGGCAGGCGCTCCAGTTGCATCCGTGTCTTGACTGCCTTGTTGGTCTTGATCGCCGAGATGTAACTGTTGAGACCCTTGAGCGCCGCCTGCAACTGATACATGAAGCCCCCGCCCCGCATGCGGTTGAACAACAGGAAGTTCTCTCTCGCTCGCGTCGCCGCAGCCCGCCAGGATGCGCGATGCTTCTCCACCTCGTCAGACGCATTGCCGACGATGCGATATCGGCGGTGGCCGAGCTGCGCGAGGATGTCTTTGACAAACCGATCCCGCCCGGCGGTTCCGTCGGCGATCAGCAACTGGTCGGCCTCAGTTCCGCTGAGGTTGATGGTCATCTGACTGATCGTGCTCAAGTCAGCTTTGCGGGGCATCTCGGCCGTGCTGTCCACAACAAGATCGCCTCTCGCATCGCGGTACCAGGTGGCGTCCCGCCCACGCCATGTGGTACTGGCGCGAGCCTCCGGGACGACCATCGCCCGGACAAGCTCGCGGCGGCCGATTGCGTCCCATCCCCCGTACTGCGTGATGCCCTGCACATCACCCATGATGGCGCGGAGGTATTTGCCGTACTTCTGGGAGTCACCCGCGACCGGAGCGGCCTGCCACGCCCAGACTGTAAATGCGCCGCCAAGCTCCGCATCCGGATCGATGTACATCTGGTCCCACGAGAGCGCGAGCAGCGACGCGACGCTCATCGCGTCCTCGACGTAGCAGATCTGTTCGATCGACTCTGGCAATTCGTCATTGAAGGCCTGGCGCAGATCGCCCATTGGCTTCAGGGCGGGGTAGGAAGTATCCGCCTGCCCCGGCTGGCTGTCGCGGCCCTTGAAGATGTCGACCGACTCGTCATCCACGTTCTTCTGATCGTGGCTGTCGACATGGAAGACCACGATCTCGGCGCCGCTGTTCTTGATGTCCTCGATGATGGGCTCGTAGAGCTCGGGGAGGATGTCCGTGCCCACCTGACCCCGCATGGGCACGATGTACACCCCCACGGCGTCCTCGGCGGCTGACGTCTGGACGAGGTCGGGATACCGACTGTCCGTGCCCGGGTCCTGCGCCGCGGCGACTCCCGCGGCAACGGCTGCTGACATGGCGGCGAAGCATCTGATCGTGGACATGCGTGGTACTCCTGCCCCCCATTGCCGCCGTGAGCACACGGCGGCCCATGCGGCGGTTCCCGAGTATAGCCGTCGCCCCTGCGGAAAGGCCCCTCAGCCCAGGTCGCCCGCGAGCGATCTGGCCAGCGTCAGGGCCTCAGCGGCCGTCCGTACACGGCCCTCTAATTGCGCGTCGTACACCCGCTCAAGCACGTCTCCGAGGCCCGGCCCGGGCGACATGCCGTCCGAAATCAACATGTCGCCGTTGAGCAGCCGATCAGGCGCGAGCCCCGTCTGCGCCAGATGCTCGATGTCGCCGCCGATCCGGCCCGCAAGGTCGCCACGCTCCGCGGACAGAATGGCCAGTCCGGCCCGGGCCTGCGACTTCGCGGCAAGTCGCTTGCGACCGGCGATGTCCAGGTTGTCCCAGTCCGCAAAGCGAGCCGCGGCGGACAGGCAGGCCGTCATGCCAGCACACTCGTCGTTTGTGAGCAGCAGCGATGCACGCCACTGCCCCACGACGCCCTCGGGCTGCCCGCCATTGCGGTCCGTCGCCCACGCCGCCAGCAGTGACGCAACGTTGGAAGTGATCTCACTCACACATTCGACATGCCGAAGCGTCCGCCCAGCGGGTTTGCCGCCGAAGATGACCACCCCCAGGCCGAGAGACTCCAGCGCCACCAGACCTCGAAGGCGGCCGGGGCTCCGGAGCACCCTGCGTACCTCGTCCCCGATTCGCTCTCGCGACACGCCCTGTAGTTTCGGGGCATGCCGAACGATCGCCGCTTCCGTCTCTGCTTCCAGCGTCACGTCAAGCGCAGCGATGAATCGAACGGCTCGAAGCATCCGAAGGTGATCTTCGCTCAGTCTGGCATCGGCATCCCCGATCGCGCGAAGCAGTCTCGCGTCCAGGTCCGTTCGGCCACCCACGAAATCATGAATCTCGCCGGTGACCGGATCAGCAAAGAGGCCGTTGATCGTGAAGTCACGCCGGCTTGCGTCGGCCTCCGCATTGGAGAAGGCAACGTGATCCGGCCGCCGCCGATCGCAGTACCCGGACTCCTCACGGAAAGTCGCCACCTCGACGCTGGCGCCCAGGTGCCGAACGAGCATGACACCGAAGGCCGCGCCCACCGCCACGGCCCGCGGGAACAGTCGCTGCACCTGATCGGGCGTAGCATCTGTGGCAACGTCGTAGTCCTTTGGCTCAAGGCAGAGCAATTCGTCCCGTACGCAGCCGCCGGCAAACCAGGCGACGTGCCCGGCGTCATGCAGACGTGAGGCGATCTCGATGGCAGCCTGACGCGGCACCGACATGCTCACGCCTCCCCTTGAGGGGCATACAACAGCACCTGATGATGACGGCCGTGGTCTCGGACCTCGGGGCCTGCCATTTGCGGAACTTCGTGCGGTGTGCGGTTGGCGTCGAGCGGAGTCCGCAGGACAACCAGCGCTTCCGGGTCGAGCAAGCCTGCGGCGCGGCCGATCTGGTCCAGTACCCGCTGCCGCCCAGCTTCCGTGCGCATGAGCGCGAACGGTGGGTCGACGAACACGATGTCGAGGGGGCGAGGACTTCGAAGAAGCGCCACCGATGCGAGGGCATCGCCGCGAAGCAGGTCCGCCTCGGCGGTGCAGCCGAGTTCCTCGACGTTCTGCTGGAGCAGCGAGAAGATCCGCCGGTCCTGCTCGACCATCAGCACTTCCGTCGCGCCGCGGCTGATGGCCTCGATGCCCATTGTGCCCACGCCGGCAAAGAGGTCCAGAACTCGGGCGCCTTCCAAGTGACCGCGCAGGATGTTGAAGACCGACTCCTTGACGCGGTGCGCGTAGGGGCGAGTGGTCTCAGCGTCGGCGGGCGTGTGGAGACGGCGGGACCTATAGTGCCCGCCGATGATCTGCAGCATGTGCGCAGGATCGCGTCCCGAACCCCCTTCCGTCAACGCCTCGACATGACGAATCACTTCGATGCCCTGCCGTCCGCGCTGCGAAGCCGGGCTCGCCTGGACCGGGTGGGCGATGTCCCAGTCATGCTCGTCGAGCCCGAAGGTGGGCACAAACACCCCCCCCTGCTCGTCTGGCTCCACGGCCGGACAGCCTTCAAGGAAGTCGATCCGGGGCGGTTTCTCAGATTGATGCGGAGCGGTATCGCGGCCTGCGCGATGGACCTGCCAGGCCACGGCGAGCGATTCGACCCGGCCCGGCAGGAGCCCGATGCCGTTGCCGATGTCCTGCTCCAGGCCGCTTCGGAACTGGACGCCGTGACGGCTGCCGCGGTCCATCGCCTGGCCGCCGACCCATCGCGAGTCGCTGTCGGCGGTATGTCGGCCGGAGGCATGGCGTCGCTCGCCAGACTGTGTGAGCCGCATTCGTACGCCGCAGCGGCCGTCGAAGCAGCGTCAGGCAGTTGGGCAGACCTGCCCCTCGCAGCCCACGCCGATTCGGAACACCGGGCCCTGCTTGCCGCCGCGGACCCGATCAGGCGACTCGCTGGCTGGCAGCCCATTCCGCTGCTCGCCGTGCACGCTCGACACGATCAGTGGGTCCCGATGGCGCCCCAGTGGGAGTTCCTCGACGAACTCGAGCGGCAAAGTGATCCGTCGCTCATTGAACGCGTGCTCTACGATCAC
This sequence comes from uncultured Isosphaeraceae bacterium, assembly GCA_964567915.1. Taxonomy (GTDB): domain Bacteria; phylum Planctomycetota; class Phycisphaerae; order Phycisphaerales; family SM1A02; genus UBA12567. Next base: position 5,666 of record CAZMPA010000025.1, read on the forward strand.
ACCGGCGCGCCAGGTGAGCACGCCGGTTTCGGCACCCATGCGGCGGACGCGAAAGCCGCCCAAGTATCGTTTCTCAAGCGGCGGCTTGCCGCCACGACCCCCGGAGCGACCTGATCATGTCCGACACAGCGACGACGCAGCCAGCCGGATGGTTCGGCGCCTTTGGCGGGCAGTTTGTCCCCGAGACACTGATTGCCGCGCTGACGGATCTGGACGATGCGTGGTCTGAGGCCGCGATCGACCGGGCGTTCACTGACGAGTTTGAGTCGCTCCTGCGGCACTACGTGGGCAGGCCTACACCGCTGACCGACGCGCCTCGCGTGACCGCTGAGCTGGGCGGCGGCAGCATCTGGCTCAAGCGGGAGGACCTCGCCCATACAGGCGCGCACAAGATCAACAACACCATCGGGCAGGTGCTGCTCGCACGCCGCATGGGCAAGCGGCGCATCATCGCCGAGACAGGAGCAGGACAGCACGGCGTTGCAACGGCAACGGCTTGCGCACGCTTCGGGCTTGCGTGCGAGGTCTACATGGGCGCCGAAGACGTCCGCCGCCAAAGCCTGAACGTCTTTCGCATGCGGTTGATGGGCGCGACGGTGCACGAGGTGGATGACGGAAGCCGAACACTCAAGGACGCCACGAACGCTGCGTTGCGCGACTGGATGGGATCGGTCGATTCCACGCACTACGTGCTGGGATCGGTCGTCGGACCCCACCCGTTTCCCAAACTCGTCCGCACGCTGCAGTCGGTCATTGGACGCGAGGCCCGTGCCCAATGCCTTGAGCGACTCGGCCGCCTTCCAAGCGTGGTCGTCGCATGTGTCGGAGGCGGATCCAACGCAGCCGGAATCTTCCACCCATTCATCGAGGATGAGGGCGTCAGACTCGTCGGCGTCGAAGCCGGAGGGACCGGGGACGAACCGGGCGAGCATGCGGCACCGCTCGCATTCGGCATGCCCGGCGTGCTCCATGGCTCGCGGAGCTACGTGATGCAGGATGACGACGGCCAGACCGCTGATGTGCACTCGTGTTCGGCCGGACTTGACTACCCGGGTGTCGGCCCGGAGCACGCCTGGTGGAAGGAGACTGGTCGCGTTGAGTACGTGCACGTCGGCGACGACGAAGCACTCTCCGCATTCCAGTCGCTGTCACGGCTCGAAGGAATCTTGCCCGCGCTCGAATCCGCTCACGCCGTCGCGGCCGCGATGCGGCTGGCCGCGGACATGGATCCACAATCCACGGTGCTCATCAACCTCTCGGGCCGGGGCGACAAGGATGTCATCGAGGTGAAGTCGCTGCTGGACGCGACGTAGGCTGCGGCCTGGCTTGCGGGGGAGCTGTCGCGCAGCGACTGAGGGGGCGCGTGATGCTGTCAACGACGACGCTGCCGATGCTGTCAACACTTCCCCCCTAAGCCGCTCCGCGGCCTGTCCCCCCTCCAGGGGGGACGGGCGTGGCCTCAGCGGCGCCCCGCGCGACTCCGAAGATCTTCGACCGGCCCGCCAGCCATGCGGCGGATGTCGTCTTCCTCGTCGTCGCCGGTTTCGGCGAGTACTTGTGCCCGAACGATCAGCAACGCCATCTCCAATTGAGGATCAAATCCATCGTCGATCAAGCGGGCAATGTCGGGAGCGCCAAGATCGGCAGGATTGAGTTCCTCGTTGTCTTCGTCGACCGTCGGGGCCGGCAGCGCTGACACCGAAGCCGCCGCTCGAATACGGAGCCGCTCGGAGGCCTCAATGTCGTCAACGGACATCGTCACGCGGAGGTCAGGCTCCACACCCCAGTCCGATGAACCGGGTCGCTTGTGCACCAGGCGTCCCGGCCTGCCATCGACCGACGGTAGCCGGTAGTACTGATTGGTCACCTTGATCCGTGACTCCGGTCCGACAGGATGCACGGTCTGCACGCTGCCCTTGCCGTAGCTACGCTCACCGATGACCACCGCAGCTTCATGTGCCTGCAGGCATCCCGCAACGATCTCGCTGGCGCTTGCAGAGCCACGATTGACCAGCACGGCCGTGGGAACACCACCGAGGTAGCACCCAACTGACTTGGCACCAAACCGGAATGTCATCTCCCCGTCACGACCCTCGCCTGTGACGATGTCGCCGCGAGGCACGAAGAGGTTGCTCACGAATCCGGCCAATTCAAGCAAGCCGCCGGGGTTGTAGCGAAGGTCGAGCACCAGACCATTGAGCCCCGCCCCACGGCGCATCGCAGTGATGGCTCGCAGGAGGTCTTCACGCGTTTCCTGGTCGAAACCGCTGAGCTTGATGTACCCAACGCCGTCATCCGCGTCGAGCATCCAATCCCATGCTTCACGGCCCTCGGCGTCCACGCCCAACTTTCGCCAGCCCTGTACGGTTGGCATGCGAATGACGCCGCGGACGATGGGCACTTCAATCAAGCCCTCTTCACCCTGACGGCGGATACCAAGCTGGACGCTCGTGTCCGGGTCGCCTGTGATCTGTCGCACGGCATCGTGCACGGTCCAGCCAGCGGTGCTGTCGCCGTCCACGGTCGCAATGATGTCGTCGGCCTTGACACCGGCATTGAAGGCAGGCTTGCCTTCGAGCGGCGTCACCACCTCGATCTCGCCAAGGTCGTTCTCGCGAATCTGCACACCGACCCCGACGAACTTACCTCGCATCTGGCGCTGAAACGCCTCGTAGTCGTAGGGCCAGATCACCTGACTGAATCGGTCAAGCGCTTCCATGGATCCGTCGGTGAATTCCCGCCACAGAACGCCTTCCGGCAACTGCAGCGTTTCCGCATTCGCAGCTGCGACCCGTTGCAGCGTGCGCTCAAGCGAGACGTGCACGCCCGGAACATCCAGCACGGCTTCCGCAGCGTCGATGGCCGCGTTCCACGCCGCCAGACGATCTTCATCGGCCAGCGTCGGAAACGTCTCCGCGAGCATGCGTGACCTTCCAAGGATGCGTACGGCCTCAAGGCCTTCCCGCAGCAAGGGTGCGTATCCCTCCGACTCGACGTGCTCGGCCGCGGCGACTTCCATCGCCCGCGCGGCTGTCAGGAGATCGACGTCGCGAACTTCTTCCTTCCACCGCGTGTCAAGCCGTGGGCTGTACTCGGGGCGTACTTCTTCGCCACGCTCCTGCTGGAATGTGACGTAGCGGCGGTGGAACTCTTCGAACCGATACCGCCGCAGCAAACGCAATTCGTTGGAGACGTCTTCATACGCCGCAGTCAGTCGATCCCACACGTCACGAGCCTGCGTGTCTTCGTAGGCGGCGCGAAGGCGGAGCAAGCCCTGCTGGGCATAGAACACCTTGCCATCGCCCCGCCAACCGGCAATGGTGTCTTCGGCGCGTTTGAGGAGCGCGGCAGTGGCCGGGTCTTCCAAGGGCGTGTCGAGTTGCTCGGAGAGCGTCTGCACCTCCAACAGCAGTCGGAGCGCCTCCAGCACATCGCCGTCCGCCTCGGCGGCGAACATCTCGGCCGTGGCCTCGGCCCGCCGCTGATCAGCGTGGGCGGAATCTTCGGCCTCGTGTGCCTGCCAGATCTGGACCTCAGCGAGGAACTCGCCACGGGCCGCTTCATCAATGCCTTCGGCTGCGGGGGATTGCAGAAGCGTCTCCAGCGCCGAGCGATCCCCTTCCAGGGCGGCCTCCCAGACGTCGTCAGCCCACGCCCTCGCCTGATGCGAGACGGGCCTTGCGGCTGCAACACCAGTGACCAGAAGGGCCACCGCAATGGAGGTCAGGCGAATTCGAGGCTGGGCGAGGTGCAGCATGCAGCGATACGTCCTTTCTGGATATCGGACCACGGGTCGACACCAGTGCCGGTGCCGCCCCATTGGACGATCGGCTGGTCGGGCCCTGCTGTTCACCAAAGTCGCCAACTCCGGTCCTTCCTGCCCACTACGGCCCGCTCAGGGCCGTGTTCGCCCCCTCTATACTCGATTCGTGGCAACCTCACCCTCAGGATCGTTGAGTTCGCTGGCCCTGCTGGCGCTGGTGTGCCTGCTGGCTTTGATCGTCGCAACGGTCATTCTGATGATGGTCCACCGCCGGAAGGGGGGCCGTGGCCGCCCGCGACGGGGCCAGCAAGTCGATCCCTGGGCCGAGGCTGGGCGGCGACTTCCCACCCCCGCCGATCCCGATTCACATCAGACTGGCGATCACTCCGGCTGACCCATGCGGCGGACCGCTTCGACCTGCTGCTGCGGCGCCGACAGATAGGCCGCCTGTTCCAACAGACCCGCGGCCCGCGGCTCGTCCCCCGCTCGCATGGATGCTTCGGCGGCAAAGAGCACGAACCGCCACGCATCCGTCCGGTACGCGTTGCGGCGAAAGCAGTCGTCCCACGCGTCTGCTGCCGCTGCGTGCCGACCGACGGCGGCCCAGCACCGAGCGAGTTCCAGAGCGGTCGGCTCTGCAGAGCGGTCGACTGGCGGCAGGGCAAGCAGAATCTCGGCCCCCCGCTGAGGTTGGCCGAGCAGCCGAAGCATCCGGGCTTGAACCACTCGTATGGCTGGCACGTCGGTTGCCAGCTCGACGGCCCGCTTCATCCGCTCACGCGCTGCCTGCTCATCCCCTTCTTGCGCATCGAGCAGCGCGATCGACGCGTGGGCCTCGGGGATCGAATCGTCCATCGCCAGTACACCGACGAGCAACGCGCGGGCGCGTGCCGGATCGGACTCAAACACCACTTGCGCCAAGCGAAGCGGTGTGCGTGGGTCGGTTGGATCCAGAGCGATCGAACGTTCATACCACCGAACTGCCACGTCCACGCGTCCCGCCATCTGGGCGGCGTCCGCACCGCTTCTGAACAAGCCCGCTACGTCAGGCTCTGTCGCGATCGAAGCCTGGTAGGCGTCCGCGGCCCGCGCCAGCGAGGACGCCGATTCCTCCATGAGTCCCTCGGTTCGCAGCGCGAGCGCCTGCTGCATGTGCACCCGGGCCATGAGTTCATGACTCCGCCAGTCTCCCGGCCCCTCAGACACCAGCGCGGCTGCCACGCGATACGCGTCATCGGTACGGCCCGCTCCCAGCAGCGCGTCGGCGCGGGTGAGTTGCCCGTCGTGCTCCGGCCCGAGCACCGGAGCGGGCGTGCCGTCCTGCTGGCGGTCGCATCCTGGCGCCACGACGATTCCCACGGCAAGAACCATGGGAGCCACCAATGCGAGCAGTATGATGGCCGGATGTCGACGGTGCACTCCACAACCTCACTTCCACGTGTCTATTCCCCCGCAGACTCCGAGCCAGAGGTCCATCGGCACTGGCAGGAAGCCGGACTCGGACACGTCGAGCCACCGGCTGCGGGCGAGCCATGCTATTCGATCGTCATTCCGCCGCCAAACGTGACGAGCGCGCTGCACCTCGGCCACGCACTGAACAACACGCTTCAGGACATTCTTGTTCGCTACCGCCGCATGCGTGGCGACACCACGCTCTGGATGCCGGGAACGGACCACGCCGGCATCGCCACCCAGACCGTCGTCGAGAAGCGGCTCCTGCAGGCCGGCCGCAAGCGAACCGATATGGAGCGGGACGAGTTCGTCGCCATCGCTCAGGAGTGGAAGGACGAATATGAAGCTGTGATTCTGGGGCAGCTCCGCACGCTCGGCGCCAGCTGCGACTGGGACCGAACCCGCTTCACCATGGATCCCGTGTGCACCGCGGCCGTCCGGCACGCCTTCTTCACATTGTTCGGGGACGGCCTGATCGAGCGGGGCAAGCGACTGGTCAACTGGGACCCCGTCACCGGCACGGCGCTGGCGGACGATGAAGTTGAGATGGAGGATGTCGCGGGCCACATGTGGTATCTCCGGTATCCACTGGAGGGCAGCGACGAGCACGTCACCGTGGCGACGACGCGGCCCGAGACAATGCTCGGTGACACTGCCGTGGCCGTGAACCCCAACGACCCCCGCGCCGCAGCCCTTCGCGGCCCGCACGTCATGCTGCCCATCGTCCGGCGGAAGATTCCCCTCCTCGAACACGACCACGTTGTCATGCCGGGAGACAACGGAGACCCGAAGGCGGCCTTTGCGACCGGCTTCCTCAAAGTCACACCCGCGCACGATCGCAACGACTGGGACATTGGGCTTCGGCACGACCTCGACGCCATCAACATCTTGGCGACCGACGGTTCCATTTCAGACCGGCACGGGTGGGAAGATGTGTCAGACGAGGCCAGACAGTTTGTCGGCATGAGCCGCGAAGACGCTCGCGATGCGATCGTCGCGTGGTTCAGCAACCATGATCTCCTGGAGCAGGTGCGCGACTACGCCCACTCCGTCGGCCACTCCTACCGCTCCCACGTTCCGATCGAGCCATACCTGAGTGATCAGTGGTACGTCCGCGTCACCGACGACAGGCTGCGAGGCGAGGCACTTCGGGCCATGGATCCATCTCAGATCGACGGTGACCCGCCGGCCCGTGCGTCCGGCGAGCAGCCCGGGGACGGAACGCTCGAGTTCTCGCCGCCCCGATACGCCAAGACGTTCCAGAGCTGGCACGAGAATCTCCGCGATTGGTGCGTGAGCCGGCAACTCTGGTGGGGCCATCGCATTCCGGTCTGGTCGAAGGACGTGCCGATCGTGGACGGACTTCCCGACGCCCCGCTGTCCATCCCGCCCGCCGACTGCGGCCTGCCGATGTGCGGGGTCGACGACGACGACCTCTGCGCCAGATTGAGCGTCGACCACGCGGAGGGCACGGTCCGCATCATGGTGTGCGTGGCGGGCGGACGAGATGACCTGGAACTCACGCTGGCCGAGGAGGGCTTCACGCAGGACCCGGACGTGCTCGACACCTGGTTCTCGTCGGCGCTGTGGCCGATGAGCACGATGGGCTGGCCGAATCCCAGCGCCTTCCCCGAGACCGAGGGTCTGCTCGATGCATTCAACCCGACCAATGTGCTTTGCACGGCCAGAGAGATCATCACGCTGTGGGTGAGCCGGATGGTGATGTTCAATCGCTACTTCCTGAAGGGACGCATGCCGTTCAAGGACGTGTACATCCACCCAATGGTGCAGGACGGCCACGGACAGAAGATGAGTAAGTCGCTCGGAAACGGCGTCGATCCACGCGACATCATTGCGTCGCACGGCACCGATGCGCTGCGGCTGGTCATGGCGCAGATCGCCACCGCCACGCAAGACGTCCGTCTTCCGGTCGACCTCGTGGACCCGCACTCAGGCCAGACCTTTGAGCCGACGTTCATCACCGGCCCTAGCGGGCACATTGTCCCCGCGCCGATTCAGAAGAGCCCGGCCGACCCCGCAGCGGAAATGGTCACGGTGTACGGACTGTTCACAGGGGAAGAAACGACGGAAGACAGGCCGGCCGCCAAGAACACGTCGAGCCGATTCGATGTCGGGCGAAACTTCGCAAACAAGACATGGAACGCCGCGAGGTTCGCGCTCGGGCGGATTGAGGCACCTGAGCCGGTGGACGCCGTTTCGGCGCTGTCCCTGGCCGATCGCTGGATGCTCTCACGCGTGTCCGCGGCGACCGAGGCCGTCGATGACGCCCTCCAGCGATACCGCTTCCACACGATTGCCGAAGCCGTGTACGACGTCATCTGGAGGGACTTCTGCGATTGGTATCTGGAAGCAGTCAAGCCGACCATTGCCACGGACAGGCGTCAGCAGTACGTCATGCTCACCGTTCTTGATGCCGTGCTGCGTTTGCTCCATCCGCTGTGTCCGTTCGTCACCGAGACCATCTGGCCGCACGTTCAGAAACTCGGGCCACGAGGTGTGCCTGGAATGGACCTGCCGAATGCTGAACTCGTGGCACTCGCGGCCTGGCCCGCTTGTGACGGTTCACTCCGCGACGAGGTCGCGGAGCGTGACACGGCGCGGCTTCAGACGCTGGTCGGCGAGATTCGCAGACTCCGTTCCGAGAACGAGGTGCCGGCGCAGGCCGACGTGAGCCTGCTCGTAGGACCGTCGCTTACGCCGCTTGCGACCGAGGCGTCCGCCCTGCTCGCAGCCATGTGCCGAGTCAAGGAGACGTCCGCCAAGCCTGAGCAGCGGCCCGCCGGTGCGATTGCATTTGTGTTCGAGGGCGACGAAGTGCTTATTGACCTTGCAGGAGCTGTCGATCCCGACGCCGAGCGGGCGCGGCTGACGGCAAAGCTGGAGTCACTTCAGAAGTCGACGGCCGGTCTCAAAGGGCGGCTGAGCAATCCTTCCTACGTCGAGAAGGCGCCGGCGCATCTGGTCGAGGAGACTCGGACGCAACTCGCTCAGACCACGTCGGACATGGAAGCAACCGAAGCGGCCATCGAGGCCCTCGGTTGAGGTGGGCCCTTCTGGCTGCGGCGGTTCTGGCGGGCTGCGCCAGCCCCCACCCGAGGGACGTGCTGCTTGGCACGCTTCCAACCGAGGGCGGGCAGCGGCCCAGGGAGGAAGTCACCGCAGCCCCGTGGTCGTGCATGGGCTTTGAAGGCGTGCGCCTGTCAAGCCGGCACTGGGACATCTGCACCACGATTCGAATTCCCACACTCTGCCAACGTCTCCCGCAAGCGATGGAGGCGGCGCTGGCGCACATGCGGGAGACGCTCAGCGGACCCGAACTCACCCTTCCGTGCCCGCAAGGCCCCATGACGACGTGTCTGATGAGTGACCGCCGGCAGTGGTCCAATCTTGCCAAGGTGCTGCACCCGGAACACGCAGAGGCAATGGAAGGTCTCTCGCGAGGAGGCTTCACAGCCAAGGGCGTGGCGCTCCTGTACGACATCGACCGCCGCGAACACTGCCGCGACACGATTGCGCTGGCGCTGCACGAGGGCTGGCATCAGTATGCCCAGATGGCCCTGCCAGCCCCCCTTGCCCCCTGGCTTGACGAAGGTCTGGCGACGGTGATGGAGGGCTATCGTCTGACGGTGGACGGCCCGGTGATCGATCATGACGCCAACCGCCAACGCAAGCGACGAGCCTGGTGGATGTATCGGCGTGGGCGGATGCCGTCGGTCGAGGCCCTGCTCGCGGACGACCCGCACGCCGCCATGGCGCGGGGGCGGTCGGCACTGCTCGATTATTACGCCCAGGCTTGGGCGTTCATGCGGTTCATGCTGGCCGACCCGCAGCGGGCTCGCGCCGTGCGATTGGTGCTGGCCGCGGCGGCTGAGGGCAGGCAGGAACCAATCGTGATGCCGCCCGGCGACCTGAACGCGAACTTCGAGGCGTGGTGCGGGGAGGGCCTCAGGCCCACATGGTGGCACTGATATACTGGCTCCGCTCGCCTCCATGACCACAGAAACGCCCATCATCCGACACGCGACCAGCGAAGACATCCCAGTGCTGCGGGAGTTGTTCGAAGCAGGCGTCTATGAAGGCCAGGTCCACATCAATGACACGGGGGCCGACATCGAGCAACTGGACGAGGCGTATTTCAGCCGTGATGCCGAGGGGTGCTTCTGGGTCGCCGTCCGAAGAGACGAGATCGCCGGCATGATCGGGGTCCAGCGGCTCGATGACTCGGTTGCTGAGATGCGACGCCTCCGCGTCCGGCCACAATTCAGGCGGCAGGGCATCGCCTCGGCCCTCATGGAGCACGCGATCCGCTTCTGCCGCGACCACGACTACCTGAAGGTCGTACTCGACGTCCGCGTGGAGCGACAACCCGCCATTCAGCTCTTCGAGAAGTTCGGCTTCTACCTCTCCAGGATCCGTGAGCAGGACGGCCGCCGAACGCTCGACTTCTTCGTCGATCTGTACTCGGATCCGAGGCCCGGGTGAGCGGACACGCCCTCACCTGCATGGCGATCGCCGCCCTGGCTTCGTGCAGCGGCCCTTCACCGACCGACCAGCATGCGGCTACCGGAACCGCCGAGCACCTGACGACGGGCGCCGACATGTCGGCAGACAGCACTGAACGCCGAAGCGATCTGCTGCTTCAACTTCAGGACCGCACAGGCCGCTTCATAAACCTGATTGACGCGGAGGTCGGCGTACTGCTGCTTGAGCAGGACCTCTCGCCGCCGGAGCGGCGATGGCTTCGGACGCTTCGAACAGACGCGATTCAAGGCATTCTCTGGGCGATTCAACAGGAGGACGTGGTCGATTCAGAGATTGAGACACTCTTCTTCTCCCGCATGCTGCATGATCTCAAGTCGGCGCAGGCTGCCGATCTGCTCGAGGCGGACGCGGCTGCGGCCGTGGAGTCCACACTTGCCCGCGCAGATGCGGTTTTCTGGAAGCCGGTCGAGCATGTGCTGGGCACGTGGGGAGACCGCATCTCAGCGGCCGCGGCGCAGTATGCAGCCGAGCACGCCCACTCACCCTCGGTCGCCTTCGCCAGTAGTGACCTCTATGTGGTGGCCGATGCCTCGGCGCACCGGCAACTGAGCGGCGCATTCGGCCTGGATGCGCGGCTCGAGGCTGCGGCGCAGGGCATCGAGCACTTGAATCGGACCGCATCACGGGCCGTGTTTCTTGCCGAATTCGCGCCCACCCTGATGACGCGGCTCGCTGAATCGGCCGCAGCCAATCTGGTTGATGATGTCGCATCTGGTGAGTTCGGCAAGCTCACGGCGATTCCGGAGCATCTCTCGGAATTGCTCGCCCAATTGACGGCGACCCTTCGAACAGAGCAAACGGCGCTGGCCGAGGCGCTGCGATCGACCAGCGGGGAGATCCGGTCGGCGCTGGAGCAACTTGACACGGATCTGAGCAATCGCGTCAAGGACGTTGACCTGGCAATTGACCGGCAGATTCAGACGCTTGGCGGCCGCCTGGACGGGCTGAACGCCACGGCCGTAGCGCTGAACTCGGCAGTCACCGCGCTGGGGAAGGATGTGGAGCGGCTTTCAAGCAGCGTGGCGCATCTCGCCTCCGTCGTCGACGACATTCCAGATGACGCGTTGGCCACACTCTCAGATCCCCCGGCCGAGTTACGGCACGCCGCCGACCGCCTCGAGTCGTCCCTTCGCGTCAACGTCATCCTCGCAATCGCCGGCACGATGGCGGGCTGCATTGTGGTGTCGGTTGTTGTGATGCTGCTCTGGCGGCGGCTGGCCGGCTAGGCGGATCACACAGAACACCAGTCTTCCTTGGGGGCGCGTGCGCCAAGCGTCAAGACACCGGCCGAGCGGCCTTCGGCCGCTTGCCAGGCTTTGCCCGCCCCGTGCCCATTCCCCGGGGCCCCCCCGTTGGGCCCCCCGTCATGGGCAACATGGGCCCGGACGCCCGGCG
>CAZMPA010000026.1:0-16089 GCA_964567915.1 uncultured Isosphaeraceae bacterium
GATCGACATCGCCATCCTCTGCTACACGCAGACGACGAGCATTGCGGAGTACGTCAAGGTCCGCGAGCGGTTGATGCTGCAGGTGGGCCGGCTCGTGCAGCAGCACGGCGCCGACTTCGCGTTCCCGACGATGACGGTGGACATGCCTACGGCAACGTCGTCGCCGTAGCGCGGGTGAGCAGGGGGGCGTTGTGCTGCCAACGACGCCGCTGACGCCGCTGCAGCACTTCCCCCCTGGCTGGCTGCGCCAGCCTGTCCCCCCTCCAGGGGGGACGGAGGCGGGGGCGTAAAAAGACACCCGCCGCTGCGTGGGGGACTGCAGCGGCGGGTGTGGTTTCAGATCAGACTGGAGCCCGGCTAGCCCGAGCAATCCGGTCTCCAGCGTCGAAGCGGCTCAGCCGCGGCGACGCCGACGTCCGGCCAGACCGGCCAGACCGAGGAGGGCCATCGCACCAGGAGCGGGGATGATCTCGCCCGTGATGTCGACGCTGTGGCCGGACTGCCACGTGGCACCACTGGCGTCCTTGCCCTGGAAACCAGCGCTGAACGTCATGTCATAGGAGCCACTGCCAGCGAAGGTCGTGAACTGCGCGATCAGGACGCGGCCGCCCGACTCTTCACCCTGCGGATCGGCAGGCGTGATGAAGAAGGTGCCGTTGTTCGAGAACAGATCGCCGCCATCCGGATCCCAGGAGGACCAGCTGATGCCGATGTCCTGCAGGGCGTTCGGAGCATAGAGGCTGCCGATCGTCACGTAGCTGTCCCACTCCAGCGAGGGAGCGAGGGCGAAGAACGCCGGGTTGATCGACGTGCTCGTCGGTCCACCAAGGCTGTTCTGGTAGGCGGAGGCGCCGCCGTAGTAGGAGATCGACATGTTGTGCTCGGTGTTTCCGAACACGGCATCGACGCGGTTGCCAGCGTCGACTTCGGCGTACATCCGCACGGTGTAGGTACCGGGGATCAGGTCGTTGCCATGAATGTCATAGGAGAGGCCGTTCATGCCGGCAACCGCGCTACCCGCGATCGCCAAGCCACCAACGGTGCCAGCGAAGACTGAAGTCATGTTCATTTCTCAGAACCTTTCTCTTCTCGTTTGAGGTCCACCAAACACTGGATCCAGATCGTCCCCCACTCCTCACTCGGGATTGAGGCATCGGCCTCTCGTGGAGTATTGATCAGTCGATCGACCACGCGTCGATCGGAAATCACGCTCTCAGGTTGTAGACAAGGAATCCCGTATCGGGTCCTGCCCTCCAATTCCGTGGCTTTGAGCGGGTCGCTCCGATTCCTGACCCGCGCAACCGCGTGTCTGAGATCATGAACGAACGGCCCGAAAACCGGGTAAGTATCCTGCCGACCATACCTTCCGACGCAATGCAGTCAAGACGGGAAGTCGGCCCACCGGGAACTTTTTACGTGTCTTCAAGCGTTCGGATCCGAGAAACCACAAGATTCTCACGACCGTCAGAACCCGGCCTGGCCCCAGCCTGCGCGGCCCCTGGCACGTCCTGGCCGGCCATCAGCCGCCCCCGAAGCAGCCGCGGCGCCGCGGAATCGACCCTGACCGGCACAATCTGCCCGATAATGGCGTCCGCTGCGGCCCCGTTTTCAACCGGGAACACGGTGATCAGATCCCCTGGCGTTCGCCCGGAGAGCTGCACCGCCGCCTCTTCCCACCCCACCTGCACATTGCCCTGCTGGGCCAGTTCCTGCCCTCGCTTCTCGACAAAGACGTCGTGCACGGTGCCGACCTCCCGTTCATGCACCGCCCTGCTGACCTCCGACTGCAGGTCAAGCAGCCGATTGATTCGGGACCGCTTGACCTCTTCCGGAACATCATCGGGCAACCGGTCAATGGCGACGGTCCCCGGACGGGGCGAGTACTTGAAGACGAAGTTGTTCTTGAATGGGACCGCGCGGACGAGATCACAGGTCGCCTCGAAGTCCTCCTCGGTCTCAGTTGGGAATCCAACGATGATGTCACCGGCAATCCCTGCGTCCGGCAGCAGGTCGAGCACGCGGTCGATGAACTCCCTGTACTGACCGACTGCGTACCCCCTGTTCATCGCCTTCAGGATGCGATCCGAACCTGACTGAGCGGGCACGTGCAGATACCTGCAGATACGGGGCGAGTCCCGCATGACCTCCAGAATGTCATCGCCAAAGTCCCTTGGATAACTGGTCACGAATCGCAGCCGTTGCAGGGCCGGCACCTCCTCGTGAATCCGAGCCAGCAAGTCCGCAAAGGTCGTGACACGCCTTCCGCCGCCCCCGCGATCGTCCTTCCTGAATGCCGCGAGTCCCGGACCGACCTGATCCCGTTCGCGCCCATCGGCGCCCACCGCCGCCCCGTGCACGTAGACGTAGTGGTTCACGGTCTGCCCGAGCAACGTCACTTCGATCACACCCTGATCGGCGAGCCGTCTGCACTCCTCAACGATGGCATCGGGTGGGCGATGCACCTCGGCGCCGCGGGTATTGGGCACGACGCAGTACGTGCAGAACTTGTTGCACCCCCGTGTGATCCGAACATAGGCGGCCCGGCCTCCGCCGTCAGCGTGGTCCGGGTCGAACGCTCGTGAGAGGTCAAGCGACGCAAGGGAGTCTTCGGCCGCGGCCAGTGTGGCCGTGCGGCGGCTCCTGCCTCCCTGCAACGCCATCCGGCTCTCCTGCGCCACCACCTCGCTCTTGAGCACGTTGTCCAAGAGCATGGGAAGGCGGTCGAGTTCACCTGGACCGCAAAGCACGTCGACCTCGGGCCGGTTGGACAGCATGCTCGCGCCCTCCCGCTCGGCCAGACACCCAAGCACGCCGATGACAACTCGGCGGCCCTGGTCCTTCTCAATCTTGAGCCTGCCAATTCGGCTGAGCACCTTGTTCTCGGCCTGCTCGCGAACCGAACATGTATTGAAGAGCACGATGTCGGCTGCGGCCTGCTCGCCCGTGAACCGATAGCCCAGTGCCCGCAGGTGCCCCGTCACCAGCTCGCTGTCCAGCTCATTCATCTGACAACCGAAGGTCTCAAGATAGACCTGCGGTCCGAAGGCATCGCCATTGATCGTGGGGCGTTCCATGGGAACCACACATCATAGAGCCAAGCCTGCCCGCCTCCGGGCCCTCCACGGCTCTGACGCTGGCGTCTGCCTTGCCTGCGGGCCGATATCAAGGGCACATGTCTCCTCGGGATCTCGTCTTCGTCGCCACCGCAGCCTTGCTGATGATCGGGACGATCGTCGTGCAGTCGGCCGCCATGACCGTGACGGATCCCGGCACGCTGCTCGACGCGGTCACTGACCGCACCGTCCTGCTCGCAATCGCCGCCATTGCCGCCCTGGCACTTGGCCGTCTCGTTCCAAAGCGATGGCTGCTCTCCGGCCATGTCGCGGTCGGCGTGCTGGGGCTCGCCGTGCTGCTGCTGCTGCTCGTACTGGTCCCAGGCATCGGCCGGGAAGTCAACGGCGCTCGTCGATGGATCGACCTCGGACCGTTTGGATTCCAGCCCAGCGAAGTCGCCAAGTGGGGCCTCGTGTTGTTCATCGCCTGGTACGTGCCAAGTCGCGCCGCGGCCATGGGCACCGCGACCCGCGGATTGCTGCCGGCGCTTGCTGTTGTCGGGGTTGTGTGCGGGCTGACACTTCTGGAGGACCTCGGCACAGCCGTGCTCATCGGATGCGTCGCAGTGCTGCTGCTCGTGGCGGGCGGCATGCGATTGCGGCACGTGCTGATGCTCGTCATTCCAGCCTGCGGGGCACTTGCTGCAGCCGTCGCCTCCGAGGGGTACCGGGTGCAGCGGCTCAAGTCCTTTCTTGACCCCTGGGCCGATCCCTCCGGGTCCGGATACCACGTCATTCAGTCAATGAAGGCCATCTCCAACGGCCAGGTCGGGGGTCTTGGTCTGGGTAATGGCATCCAGAAATTCGGATACCTGCCAGAGGACACCACGGACTTCATCTTCGCCATCATCACCGAGGAGTTTGGCCTGCTGGGCTGCCTGCTGGTCGTCGGACTCTTCCTCACGCTCCTTTGGGCTGGATGGAACGTCGCAGCGAAACAACAGAACCCGCAGCGGCAACTGCTCGCGCTGGGTGTGACGGCGACGATTGCCTTGCAAGCCATCATCAATCTGCTCGTCGTGTGCGGCCTCGCCCCGACCAAGGGCATCGCGCTGCCGCTGGTCTCCTCCGGCGGTACAGGCTGGTTGCTAACTGCCTTCATGCTCGGGTGCATGGCCTCGCTTGACGGGCCGCAGAAAGGGCACTCGACCCCGACCGACCAGCCCGCAGCCCCGCCGTCAACCCCGCTGTCGGCGGACGCGGCGCTGTGAGCGCAGCCACCATCCTGATGGCCGGCGGGGGATCTGGCGGGCATATCAGTCCAGGCATCGCTGTCGCTGAGGGGCTTGAACGCGCTCGCCCGGGTGTCACGTGCCTCTTTGCGCACAGCAGCCGCGTGATCGATGCCGACATACTCGCAGAGGCAGGTCGAGCCGGCAGCGCACTGCCGGCCCAGCCTCCTTCCTTTCGGCCGGCCCGCGCCCTGGCGTTTGTCCGGCAGTTTGCCCGAAGCAGAAGGCAAGCCTCGAACTTGCTGCGGGACCACAGCGTGGATGCGGTCGTGCTGCTCGGCGGCTTCGTGGCGGCACCCGTGGCGGCGGCAGCGAAGGCCCTCGACGTACCGACGCTCTTGGTCAATCTTGACCGCGTGCCCGGGCGGGCCAATCGGTGGATGCGGCGGCGGGCGAGCCGTGTGTGCTCCGCCGTGACGACAACCAAGCCCTTTGCCGACCTCATTGTCGGCATGCCGATCCGCTCGTCCGCCACGCCTGCTGGCGACAAGGCGTCGTGCCGGCGGCAGCTCGGACTCCATCCGGCCCTGCCAACGCTGCTGGTCACCGGCGCGTCGCAAGGGGCGGGCACCATCAACAGGCTGATGCCTGAACTCGCGCGGCAGCATCCGGACCTGCTTCGAGGGTGGCAGATCGTGCACCTGTCGGGGCGCGGAGCCAGCGCGAGCGTGGCCCAGGCGTGGAAGGACACCGGCACAGAAGCGACCGTCTATGAGTTCCGACACGACATGGGCGTGCTGTGGGGGGCCGCCGACCTCGCCATCAGCCGGGCCGGCGCCTGCTCCGTGGCCGAGATCACGCATGCGGGCATTCCGGCCATCTACCTGCCCTATCCCCACCACAGGGATGACCACCAGCGGCATAACTGCGAGCCCGCCGTCGACGCTGGCGCCGCGTGCTGCATCAGAGACGACACGCAAGTCCATTCCACGATGGAACGGCTGGTGGCCGAGGCAGGCCCCCTGCTCAGCCGAGGCGGCGAACTTGCCGGCCTGACCGCGGCCGCGGCCGCCTCGGCAGGCGTCAATGCCGCCGATGGCATTGCTGAGATAGCCCTGAGCCTCGCAGAAGAGGCATAACACAACCTTCTCCAAGGCAGAGACTTGCCAGCAAAACCGCTCGACTGCCCTGCGGCCCGATATACACTTGGGTGCGACCCTCAGAGGACTCTGGCAACGATGGCATCCAAGAAATCAGGCTCAAAGCCGGCAACCGGACCGCGTCTGGTCCGTGGCGACCAGGAACCGCCGCCGCGGGTGCTGCGTCCCTGCGTCGTGCTGGCCAGGCCGGATCGGCCCCTTCCTGACCCCCTGCATCAGGCCCTACTGGACGATGGCCTGTCTCCACGCGTTGAACATGACCCCCGCATGGCCATGGCGGAAGTGTGCCTGCTCCGCCGGGAAGCCCGCCAGCGGCGTGGGGCCGGCGGTCAGCAGACCGAAGCAGCGCCACTGGTGATGATCGAAACGGAGGGCGAGGAAACGGCCGCGTTGCTGCAAGCACTGCAGCACCACGTCCCCGACATTCCTGTGCTCCGATTCGACGGCACCCGCCTGCGAAGTATGCACGAACCCCCTGCCGCCTCGCCGGAGCCGCCCGTGGTCGTCCAACCACCGCAAACGCCGGACGTCAATGAAGCCGAGCTGGTAACGCTCCTGTCCGGAGCCCGAATGCGGCGGGACAACGACAAGTGAGCGCCACAGCTCCACGTAAGCGAAGGCGGCGTGTATTGACGCTTGGTCCAGTCGATGCCATCGACGATTCCGGATCGATCACGACCGAGCCGACAGACTCACTTTTCGACGTGCTCGGGCTCATTGCGACCTGCCCAGCCCGCACACCGATCGAAGCGGTGTTGATCGCGCCCGCATCACCACGCACGCTCCATGAAGTCGTGCGAAGTGCTGAAGCGATTCGTCGCATTGACCCGACCATCCAGATCATCCTCGTCGCCGACGACGCCCCCGGCTCGCCCATCGCGTCGCATGTCGACCAGTGCATGCCCGGCCCGGTCGATTCGGACACGCTTGAGCGGGCGCTTGACGGGCTGCCGCCGCAGCCCATGCGGCCCGCGCCAACCGCCCCGGCACCGCAGATGCCGCCCTCCCACGAAATCGGAGACAGCGACCTGGTCGAAGCCATCCTGGAAGAGACGGGGCAACTGGTGCCGCTTGCGATCCGCGCCATCGAGCAGCGAACGGGGCACGCGCCACTTCGATTCGTCGCTGGAGGCGCCGGAGGTCCGGACGACACACCGGTTCGGTACGGACTGGCAACCTGGGGCGTCATCGAAGGTGGGGCGACCGAAACGCTGCAGCCGTGGGCCGGCTGGCTCGCTCGGTGGATTGCACTGAGCGAAACAGTGGCGAATCTGCGGCGCGAAGCGAGCCGGGACCACCTCACGGGAACCTGGAACCGGCGAAGTTTCGAGCAGTTCACAGCCTCGGCCATCGAGGACGCGCGGCGATTGCGGCAGGAGTTGACGCTCTTCGTCTTCGACATCGACGGATTCAAAGGCTTCAATGATCGCTTTGGACATGAAGCCGGCGACACGATTCTGATCGCCATGGTCCGCCTGCTCGGGTCCGTCATTCGCGAAGGAGACCGGGTTGCCCGGCTCGGCGGCGATGAGTTTGCGGTCCTGTTCTCTGACTTTGGAGGACCACGCACGCCCGGGTCGCGACACCCGGACACCGTGGAGGTGCTCGCGGCACGATTCCAGAAGCAGATTACGGATCTGCGGTTTCCCGAGTTGGGCCTCGCGGCGCCGGGACGGCTGAGCATCTCGGGTGGTCTGGCGACGTTTCCGTGGGATGGTGACGACACCGCGTCGCTGCTGCGGATCGCCGACCAACGCGCGCTCGAATCGAAGCGGCGAGGAAAGAACTGCCTGACCTTTGGTCCGGAAGAGGGCGATACCTGATCAGCAGGCCCTGCCGACAAGCGATCGCATCCAGGCACCAGTCTCCGTAACGGCCACCGCGTCCACACCAGTTGAGAGGCCCTTCTCATCGCAGAGCGCCAGCACCGCCTCGGTTGAAAGGTTGCCGGGCGCGCCCGGCGCAAACGGGCATCCTCCGAGTCCACCACACGCTGCGTCGAACCTGGTCACGCCACACTCCATGCCCCGGGCTGCGCAGGCGACGGCGGCGCCGCGCGTGTCGTGCAGATGCAGAACGATGTCATCCACACCAACATCCTGCGTCACGCATGCAAGCAATCGTTCGATGTCGTCGGGGCCGGCCGCGCCAATCGTGTCTCCAAGGTCGATCTGCATCGGACCCAACGCCAGCAACTCGGCCGCAAGGTTCCGAACGGCCTCTGGAGACACCGGGCCCTCGAATGGGCAGGCAACCGCGCAGCTGATGTAGGTTCGCACACCGATGCCGTGGGCGGCGGCCGATGCAACGACCGGCTTGAACCGCTCAATGGTCTCCGCAATGGTTGCGTTGGTGTTGCGGCCACTGAATGTTTCGCTCGCCGCCGTAAAGAGCGACACGGCATCAACGCCCACCTCCAGGGCCCGCTCCAGGCCCCGCACATTCGGCACGAGCGCCGAGTACAGCGTGTTTGGATCCCTACGAATTGTCGCAAACACTTCAGCGGCGTCTGCAAGTTGGGGAATGACATCGGGCCTGACAAATGCGGAGACTTCGATTTCCGGGAGGCCAGCCGCAGACAGACGATCAATGAACGCCACCTTGTCGGTCACGGACACGAGAGTGGCCTCGTTCTGCAGGCCATCTCGTGGTCCGACGTCGGTGATCGTGATCTCCCGCGGCCCACTCACCGCCGCGACTCCTCGGCAGACTCTCGACGTTGTTGCCTGATGAAGAACGTCAACAGCGTGACGGCGACGAAGATCGTGAGCAGAAGCCCCACGCTCAGGAGCGCCCACTCCGCTGGCGTCGCCAGTGGTTGGTCTGCAGCGTCAATCGGCGTCATCATGTTCATGCCCTCCGCGCAGCCTCGATTACTTCGGCCTCGACAAAGCCGCCCTCAGCCGGAACGGACACCGTTGATCCAACTTCCGCGTGGGACCAGCGAAGAGTCGCGATCGCTGTCGCGTTGCCGCCCCGGAGTGGAGACGGCGCACTGGATGTCACGGCGCCAATCGGGTCACCCGGGCCCGTCTCGCCACTGGCCAGCACCTGGCCGCCCGCAATCGGCAATCGCTCGTCCGGCAAGCGGAGCGTCCGAACGATCTGCTTCGGATGTCCCAGATGCTCCATGCGGGCGACAACCTCCTGCCCGGGATAGCACCCCTTTGTAAAGCTCACACGATCTGCCAGCAAGCCCGTTTCGTGCGGCAGACTCGTCGGGCCGAAATCAATGTGCCACCAGGGCGTACCCGACTCGACCCTCGCCATGTTGCAGGCGTGCCACCCAGCAGTGCGGCAGACTGCGCCGCCGGCGGAACCCGCCGCATGCAGCGCAAGCCAGACACTGAGCACCTCCTCGCGTGGGGCAAACACCCGCACGCCCGTCTCGCCGTAACGGTCGTCCCGCAGGAGCACACATGCGGACGACGCGATGCTCGCCCGCGTTGCCATTCCTTCGCTTGGCAGCGAGGCCCCCAACGAATCCACCAGCCCGCCAACCCCCGGCCCATGCGCCTCAATGGTCGACCACTCGACGTTGGATTCGACTCGGACGTCCTCCGTGAACACCATGGACTCAATCGCCTCGACCACGCGCTGGCGGTCGCACCGATCCATTGCCAACAGCACGCCGTCATCGAGCACGACGATCGAGAGATCTGCGAGAATGCGGCCCGTTCGCTGCAACAGAAAGCCACTGCACCACTGCATGGACTGAAGGCCCTCGACCTTCTGCGTCACGAGCTGGCCGATGAGATCGATGGCATCGCTGCCTCGCACTTCAACAACATCCCGCTGCGCCGCGTCAACGAGCGCCACACCGCGGCGGATCGCGGCGTACTCCAGTTCAACCGACCCTGTCGTCGCAAGAATGTGTGCCGGCTGTTGTGTCTGGTCATCGCCCCACGGCACATATTCCGGTTCGCCGCCGGCCAATACCGCCTTCGCCGCGCCGGGGCGGTCCGCACCTTCTACCTCACTCCTGCCAAGCGCCGCGGCAGCCTGGCGATGGTGATCACGAAGTGGCATGCTCAACCTCCTTCGCGGCCTCGACCAGACGTTCAAAGAGACCGCTGCCAAGCGGGCCGGTTCCGCTTCGCTCCGGATGCCACTGCACGCCGACATGAAATTGGGCGTCGGAATCAGCGACCGCCTCGATCACACCATCCGGAGCCTGGCCGACCACAGCGAGGGTCCCGGGATCACGCACAGCCTGATGGTGTCTGCTGTGCACGGTTCCGGTACCAAGCGGGCCAGACACTTCGTGGGATCGACCATCGGCGTGCATTGAGGCTGTTGGGCTCGAATCGGGGAGGTGCTGGTCAAGATCCCCGCCCGCCTCGAGTGCCATGAACTGCATGCCAAGGCAGATTCCCAGCATGGGTATGCCCGCCGCCCGCGCCGCTTCGTGCACTGCCACATCGAACTCCTGCCGCAGTGGCTCGACCCGTTTGGCCTGAGGGTGCGTGGGCCGATTCCAGGTCTCCATGATGGGATCGTCACCACCAGACAGGATGACCCCCTGGCACGCACCGACCAGCGCGTCGACGGCTTCAACAAGGGGCGGCAGCACCAAAGGCGTCCCTCCCGCCTCCCAAACAGCCTTCCAGTAGGCTGGCGAGAGGCGAATGACGCCGTCTTGAAGGCTGGCGGTGAGGCCGATGACAGGTCTCTCGAGCGACACGGAGCTACGCCCCTTTGCATGGGCTGGAGATTTGGGTAGAATTCCCGATTCGTCGCCCTGGGCACAATGTCCTGGGCTGCTGACCCCCAGTATCCACGACGAGGATTGATACCGCTATGGCTGCAATGCGAGGAAACCGGCGTTCACGACAGATCAAGATCGTCCGCAAGGACTCCAAGGGTAATCCCTGGGTGGACTACAAGGACGTCGACGATCTGCGACGACTCATGACGCCCAACGGCAAGATCTACTCACGCAAGCGTCTGGGCACCAGCGCTGCCGAGCAGCGACGTGTCAGTCAGGCCATCAAGCGGGCTCGCTTCATGGGCCTGCTTCCGTACACCAGCGGCACGCTGTAGACACGAGCAGTCAATCGACCGAGGATCCTGCCACGCAGCGGCGCTATCGCATCGCGCTGTCAGCGCCTGCAAGCCGGCGGATGACGTTGCTCACGCGTCGAATCCAGAGACGCATCCTGATCCGGCGGAGCAACTCATCGCCGGGGTGCGCCCGCAGGCCTCGCCTGACCCATCCGGCAGCCTCCGCCAATCGATCGCGGCGAACCGCCACCATGGCCAGATTGGAAAGAGACGCGACACAGGTCGGGTCCAGTCTGAGCACCCGCCTGCTGATCGACCGCCCGCCTTCCAGGTCGCCCGCCAGATACCGCGCCCGGGCGAGTTCCCGCATGAGCGGCGCGGCAGTTTCGCCCTGGCGATCGGCGGCGACCTCCAGCACTGATGCGGCCTCCACCGGCAAGTCGGCCTGAATGAGCAAGTGCCCAAGATCAGAGATGGCCTCGTCCGACTCGCTCTGAAGATCGTGGGGGTCCGCCTGCTGGAGCCGTGTCACGACCAGGCTCAGGAGTTTCCGGGCATCGCCAACCTGCCCCAGATGCAGCAGGCACGCCGCGAGGTCACGATCGCAGCGGTGGTGCGTGCGGTCGAGTCTCCTGACCAACTGAAAGGACAGAGCCGCCTGCTGGTAGTGGCCCCGAGCGGCCGACGCCACACCGAGGCGGTAGTGCACTTCTGGGTTCGCTGGGTCCGCGTCCAGAACTCGGCGAAGCACGCCAGCAGAGTCTGCTTCCCGCCCGACGCGAGACAGCAGGTCCGACCACGCGATCGCCATGGACGCGTCAACCGGCGAATCACCGATCAGCCGCTCGAACAACTTCATGGCCTCATCGAGTTGGCCCGTGGCAACGTGCACGTCGGCCAGAAGCCGAAGGGCGTCAGAACGGTCGGGCTCAAGGCGGATGGCTTCATCCAGACACCACCGGGCCCGTGGCCACTCCTCTCGAATGGACAAGCTCTCTCCGATCGCGGTCAGACAGCCGGCATTTGGCGCTTCGAGTTGCATCTCCGCGAGATAGAAGGCGGTCTCGGCGTCGTGGTGCCGACCGGCGGCAGCATGAGCGCTGATCAACCGTGCCCACGCTTCCTCGTCACCTGCGTCGATCTCGAGGAGCCGCTGCAACCGTTCCGCTGCGCCGCAGAAGTCCTCCCCACTCGCGCACGCGCCCGCCGCAGCTTCAAGATGTTCGGTGGCCCCAGGATCCAACTCAGCAGCCCGGTCAAACGAAGCGACCGCATCGCCGACGCGATCCGCGAGCATCTGCATCACGCCCAGGTGGTGATGCCAGCCGGGCTGCCGACCGTCGATGTCGATGGCTCGCCTCAATGAGGCTTCGGCGTCAGCGAGTCGGCCAGACTCGAAGAGATCCATGGCCCGGCCTGCGAGGGCTTCAGCATCCAGCCAGTCGCTCATGCACACTCCCTTGAAGAAACCACTGTGGGTCGTGTCCCGGCCCGGCTCCAGTCTACGGTCGGACCGCTGTCCGCGACGCGCCTTCACCGCGTAGAATGCGTGAAGGTTGATACACACTGCGAGATTGATGATTGGCGGCCTTCTTCTTGTGGGCTGTTCATGCGCCGCGCCCCCTCCCAGCCCCGGTGCGACACCGCCCCCTGAGCCCGTCCCGGCCGAGCTCGACGCCTCCAGCCAAAGGCGGCTCCAGTTGGCATCTCTGATCCTCTCCAGCGGATCCGACGATGTCGATCAGGCCACTCGCACCGCAGCTGCAGCCGAACTGGTCGCGCTTGAGCTGCCCCAGTCGCGAGAAGTACTCACGGAAGCCCTCCGGAGTGAGCGACTGGAAGTGCTCCGCGCCGCCCTCGAAGCCATGGTCGCGGCGGCGAGACTGGATGCCGCCATGCGAGATCCCTTGCTGGCCCGCGTCATGGATGCGCCGCCGGACGTGCAGGCGGTGCTCGCTGAACTCCTGTCCAGGCACGGGCAGGTCGACGGCACGACACTCGCTGCGCTCGCGGCGATTGCCGAAGATTCCGAAGCGCCGCCCGCAGCGAGAATTGTTGCAGCACGCGCCATTGCCGCCTTCCGACATGCCCCCGCCCTGGCCGCCGCACACTTGACCGCAATTCTGCAAGCCGACCAACCGGCGCCGCCTGACGTCGTTGAAGCCGTCACAACGCAGCTCTCGCAGTTGACGGGGCTTCCGCGAAACAGCGATGTCGGTTACTGGCTGGACTGGTGGGCCGAGAACAGGGACCGCCCGTCGGAGCGATGGCTCCAGGACACGGTTGACGCGTTGACCCGCCGCGCCGCGCAGCAGTCGCAGGAGTTGTCGGCCTCAGAAGCCGAACGCGCCCGCATGGCGACTCGTCTTCTGGAGACGATCCGGGACTTTTGGCCGTATCTCTCCATCGAACAACAGCAGGAGCGGCTCATTCCACTGCTCAGCGACGAGTTGGTGTCCGTCCGTCTCTTTGGACTGGACCGGCTGGCCGTTCACCTTCGGGACGGTCACGAGTCGGCCGCAGGACAGGAAGCCGCACTTGCCCTACTTCAGGATGCCAATCCGGCCGTTCGCAGGGCAGTGGCCAACCTGCTGCCAGAGTTTGCGCCGGCCGCCGCGGATGCAGCTGCAATCGTTCGCTTTCCAATTGAATCAGACCCTGCCGTCCTCGCGGCCCTGCTTCCCCGCATCGCCTCGGCGCAGCCGGAACTCATGACCGCCGACGTCATCGGCCCGCTGCTCGGCACCCCTACAGTCGGCCCTGTGGCCATCGAGTCCATGCACCACGTGCTGTCAGACCCGGCCAGACGCGACACCATCGATACCGGTGCGCTCCTTCCCGCTGTCCGGTCGACATTTGAGTTGACGCCCACGCCGCGAGGTGGCGCCCTGCTGACGCTGCTGGGCGAGCCGGAAGACCTTCGGATGCTGGAGCAGCGGCTGGACGACGAGGACGCCGCCTGGCGAACGGCGATCGCCGACGCCATGCTCACGCGCGGCGTCACCGGCCCGCTGCATGCCCGCGCGGCGGACCCTGCGATTTACCTGGTTGCCATTCGAGCGGCGAGGCTTGGCGGGGACCTTGAAGCGCTTCGCACCATCGCATCGATGGCACCGCCCGAGCCGCACGCTCCACTCTGGAGTCAGGCCCTGCTCGAGACGGCCCAAGGCCTTCCGACAACCGACGCGCTGGCAGCCGATGACCTGCTCGTCTCGGCAGGCATCACGCCGGCGGAGCGAGCCGCGTTGCTCCGGGCGGCCTATACGGCTGAGGACCTGCCCGCAGACGCCGTTGCCCCGATTGCGAGCCGGCTCGCCCCTCTGGTTCTGGAGACAGGCGACCCACGGGCCGCATACGGCCTGCTCGACCTCGTGGCCGAAAGTGATCTGACCGACACGCTGCGGTCGCTCAAGTTCGAAGCCGCCATGCGTGGTCGTCTGTATGACGACGCCGCAACGGTCAACGGCGAGCCCGCGTCCTGGATCGCCGTGTACGAATCTCTGCGTGACGGACAACCCGACGCGGCCGAGTTGGTTCGCGCCGAGATTGTCCGACGCTTCCAGGATGTGCTCGACGATGCGATGCGAGAACGCCTCGGTGTCGCCGCCGACCCGATGATGGGTACAGCCGATCAGGACACCCCACCGGGCTGAACGCCTCCCCCTTCGGTCCCAAACCCGTCAGGAACGCACCAATGGCCTCCAAAAAGACAACCAAAGCTCCCCGGACGCGAACCGAGTCGGACTCAATGGGCACGATGAGCGTCCCCGCCGACGTGCTCTACGGCGCCACGACGCAACGAGCCGTCCTGAACTTTCCGGTGTCCGGCAACGCCGTCGGCTGGGAGGTTGTTCGCGCCTTCGCTCGGCTCAAGCGGGCGGCAGCGAATGCCAACAAGGAGTTGGGCAAACTCGACGCCAAACGCTGCCGCCTGATCGTGAACGCCTGCACCGAGATCATCGATGCGATCGACGACCCGCATCGCCGCGCCGACATGATGCGGCACTTTCCCGTGGACGTGTTCCAGACTGGATCAGGGACGTCCACGAACATGAACGTCAACGAGGTCGTCTCCAACATCGCATGCAAGGCCGCTGGCAAGAAGATCGGCGCCCAGGATCCGATCCACCCGAACGACCACGTCAATATGGGCCAGTCTTCAAACGACACCTTCCCCACCGCCATGCAGGTCGCATCCGCAGTGCACATGAAGCACTTGATGCTGCCCTCACTCAAGAAACTGGCGAGAACCCTGCACACCAAGGCCAGACAGTTCGACGGCATCGTCAAGATCGGCCGCACCCACCTTCAGGACGCGACGCCCATTCGCCTCGGCCAGGAATTCAGCGGCTACGCCGCTCAGATGGATGACGCCGTTCGACTGTGCAAGGAGGCCATTCACGCGGTTGCATCGGACCTGCCCATTGGTGGCACAGCCGTCGGAACCGGCATCAACACGCACCCCCGGTTCGCCGGACTCGTGGCCAAGCAGCTTTCGAAAGAGGTCGGCGTTCGATTCAAGGAGGCCGCCAATCACTTCGCCGCTCAGGCGACTCGTGACCGCGTCGTGGAAGCCCACGGCGACCTGAAGACCATCGGCGTGAGTCTCTCCAAGATCGCCAGCGACATCCGGTTCATGGGATGTGGGCCGCGGTGCGGCATCCACGAGTTGGAACTTCGGGCTGTGCAGCCCGGATCCTCAATCATGCCGGGCAAAGTCAACCCGGTGATGGTTGAGTCGGTGATGCAGGTCGCCATGAAAGTCGCGGGCAACGACGTTGCGATCGGCATCGGAGGCATGGGCGGCGTCGGATCCATGATGGAGCTCAACCTGGCCATGCCGATGATCGCGGACTGCATGCTCGAGAGCATCACGC
Source organism: uncultured Isosphaeraceae bacterium (assembly GCA_964567915.1). GTDB lineage: Bacteria > Planctomycetota > Phycisphaerae > Phycisphaerales > SM1A02 > UBA12567. The sequence goes on from CAZMPA010000026.1 coordinate 15,327, forward strand.
TCATCGGCAACGTCTCGGACGTCTTTGCGGACGACTGCGTCAAGGGACTGAAAGCCAACAAGAAGGCCATCGCCGCGACGGTTGAGCGGAGTCTGATGCTGGGCACAGCGCTCGCGCCCGTCATTGGCTACAACGAAGCCTCTCACATCGCCAAGACGTGCTACAAGACCGGACAGACGATTCGTGAGTACTGCCTCGAGCACAACATCCTGCCGGCCGACGAACTTGACCGCGTGCTTGACGTCACCGAGATGACGCACCCGCACTGAGCCACCACACGGCTGCGGCAAGCGGGACAATCGGCCATGCCGGAAAGCCCCAACCACGCAGGATCCGGCCGAGACCGTCGCGGCGGCTCGGCCACGGATCGTCCAGTCGTGCCGTAGACACTCGCGAGTCGCCCTGGACATGCAACACCACCGACGCCGCGAGACCACTGCCTTCCAGCTCGCACACGTCAAGATCAAGCACGTCGAGCAATCGCCTCAGGTCGTCAACTTCCCGAGGTCCCAGCGAGCACCCGCCGCCAGCTCCGTCGTGTCCGCGCATCGTCGGCAGGATCACCCTGCCGCTTGTCTCCGCGACCGCCGCCGCCCTTGGGAGCATGACAAGGGGAGCCCCTCCCCAATCATGCAGCAGGATGGTCGTGGGCCCCTCCCCATGCCCGTCGACGTCCCACACCGGCAAGTCCAGGCCGTCGGCGGTCCGCAGCGTCCTGATGGTCCCGCTGAGCCCCGCCGATTCCAGATCAATTGGAAGCCCG
>CAZMPA010000027.1:0-8797 GCA_964567915.1 uncultured Isosphaeraceae bacterium
CACGCGCCGGTGGGCTCGGGCGGCTTGGGTTTCGGAGGCGCCGGGGGCTCAAATAAAAACGAGCGGCCGTGGACACGATTCAAGTCGGTCCGATGCGCTGTGTCATGTGCGGCAATCAGTTGCCCGTAGGTTTCGTCGCTCAGCACCTCGCCGCCCCCGAGTGAGCCGAGCGATGCGAGGAAGGGGACGATCAACCAGATGGTGACAACCACCAGGCCCGCGCCGCAGAACAGGCTGACGCCCATTGGGCCCCTGAGAGAGTCGCGATCGATCATAGTCGCTTCCCTCCCCGTACCCACGCTTCGATGGTCAATTCGATTGCCAACTTGCCACCCGACTTGCCCCGCTGGACGCGGGCATTGCTGATGGCCTCCAGTGCGGGACTGTCTTCGAGGGCGCCGATGATCTCGATGGCCTTTTCGTGCCCGGCCTCGAAACTGAGCGTCGCCTTGATGCGGTCGATGCCCGGCAGCGTCGCACCGCCCACTTTGACAGCACTCGTGGCCTCATTGAACTTGTAGCCTCGCACACCGAAGTCGGTCATGATTGCATTGACCGCTTCGAGCATGTCCTGTGATTCGGTGGCTCGCTGGGCCGGTGACGACAATGGGCCAAATGCGACGACGTTTGATCGCTGGGCTGCGGCCTGTGTGCGAGCTCGTTCGACGCGGCTGGTCTGCGATTCGATCTCGTCCGCGGCGGTCCCCCAGGAGGACGAAACAGGATCGATCAGGCTTGACCAGAGGAGGAACACGACGAGCACCAAGCCCAGTCCAAAGATCAGCCGAGTCCCCCGACTCATGCGGTTGTACTCGTCCCGGATGCGAGGCGCCAGTCCTGCCGCGTCACTCATGACCCACCCTCCCGGCCGAGATCCCGGAGGTGCTGGAAGAGCCGCTTCCAATAGTCGTCGAGCGCTGGGTCGTTGAACCGTGACTTGACCTTGGTCACTTCATTGACCTTGGCAAGTGTCTCTTCGCGATTGAGTGTGGCGATCTGCGCGTCGGTCAGGATCTCAGGCATCGCGCCGAGATCTTCAGCGGACAGATCACCGCTTCGGGCGGAGGAACCCGCGACGCTTCGGGAGGACGTGTCGGAGGCCGACATGCCGCCGCCCCGGTCGGGGCGGGACCCGCCCGCGACGGTGTCGGTGCGGCGAGGAATGGTCGATGGGGGTGTGGTGGCGGCCGGCTCTCGGGGTGTGCTTGCGGTCGCGCCTGATCCAGCTCCGGCGCGTGGGCTGGTCGACCCAGGTGCTCCGCCGCCGCTACTGAGGGCCGTGCCCTGGTCGGCCGGGCCAGACGCTGGCCGGTTCGAGGCTGGTGCAGGGCCGGTGCTCGTCGGTCCGGATTCGGCACTCGCTTCGCCTGGTTTCCAGGTTGCCGCCACACTCGGCCGAGGATCAGGCCCGCCTTCGGCCGTCGTCGGCAGTGCATACCGCCGCTGCTGGTGGGTCCAGGCGGCGAAGTCCTGCTCGGGGGGGTATGACGGGCGGACGGATGGTGCTCCGATGTCGGCATTCAGCGAGAACGATCGCTCGCCGAGGTTGGATTGGCCGCCCCATTCAACGGTGACGTTCTTGAAGACGCGAGAAGCCTGCATGCTCGCCTTCATCTGCCCGATGAGGTCCGCCGCCGGCACGCCGTCGTAGGTCGTTGCGTCGCCTGCGATTCGCACGGGCTCACCGGCTCCCATCTTGATGCTCTCGACCTTCACGCCCAGCGGCGTGGCGGCCGCAATGTCCGCTATGAGTTTGGTCACCGGAACAGAGCCGGTACCCAACTGGGCATACAAGCGGTTCCGCTGCTCCACCGTGGATGCCGATTGCACCGCCTCGGCCAGGTTGGTGTGCGTCACACTCAAGAGGGCGTATCGCACGCCATTCATGACAAGCGGTCCGAGGAGCAACACAACGATAAAGGCCGCGGCTAGTCGCATGGCGATCTGCGGACGGGAGAGCAGGTCGACCCATCGCTCGGAAAGAGTCGGCTCGTGCTTTGGGAGTTTGGGGCGGAGTACCGTCAGCGACGCGAAGTCGTCTGAGGTTGCAAGTCCGCAGGCCATCGCGATGAGGAAGTGATCGCGGCTCTCCGGAAGTGCGCCGGTGCAGCGGCGCAGCACAAGCTCCGCGGCCTCCTGCGTCAGCGAGGCGCCTTCGCTCGGTACGGTGGGCGTGGTCAGGTTCTTGGCCTGATCCGCGGGCCACCCGGCTTGAATTGCCGATTCAAGGACGAATCGGGCCGCCGCCTCCGGCGATGCGAGCGAGCTGACATGGGTCGAGCGAACCGCCAGCCTGCCTGGGGATGCAAGCACGAGTGCCGTGCTTCCGTCTGTGGCGTCGTGCCAGAGGAGCGGCACGCCCGGTTGGCCAGTTGCCGCAGCGGAGAGGAGCCCGGCGACATCTGGTACGGCCAGCGTGGACGTTTCATCCAGCGGAGGGAGGGGGACGTCTTGCGAAGCGGGCCACGCCAATGCCAGCCCGACACGTTCTTCGTCCGGTCCAGTGGCCGGCAGCAGCGCGACCGCCTGCCGGTGCAGCGGAGCGGTGTCGCTGAGTCGATCGGCAGCCATCTCGTGCAGCCGGTGATCGACTTCAGCTTCGTTCCCTCGACCCAGCGTGATTGCTCGGCAGATGACGGCACGAGCGGGCACGACGACCCGAGTGACGCCATCAGTCTGACCGCACCACGCGGCGACCTGATCGGCGGCCAGCCGGGCGGTGTCCAGGACCTCGATTCCAGTCGTTCCCGGGCGGTAGCGGACCGCGGACCATGCCCCATCCACCCAATGCAGCATCGCCATCGAAGTGGCGGCGTCCTGGGCAGATTGGCTGGGTGATCCGAGCCTGCTCATTGGTGCTGGAGGATATCCGAAGAGGCCCGCGGTGATCGCCTCCGAGGACCATCCACGGCGGGTCTACGCGGCCCGGGCTCAGTTCTCTCGATACTCGAGAATCCGCACGGGCAGCGTTGAACGATCAACCACCACGTGGATTTCCGCGACCTCGCCAGTTGCGTCACTTCTTCCTCGGGAGGCAATCGTGAAGACGTTGCTGTCGGTCCCGAAGAGGGGCAGCAATTGCTCCAGTGTGGCCTGATCGGCCCCTGAAAGATCCCAGAAATCGACTGTGCTAGGTAGACCGTTCGCTCGCTGTGTCCTGAGAGCCAGCAGGGCATCCACCAGTCGCTCATTCTCCTTGAACATGGCGTAGAGCGTCTCCGGGGCCACCGTATTGATGTTGATCCGTCCATGGTCCGGCCGGTGGGCCGGTGTGAGTGTGGTCTCTGAGAGAATGACGGCCACTTCGTCGGGTGTCCAGGCCAGATCCACCTGCGACTGATCCCCCTCGGAGGCATCCCCGGCGGCGGCTACGGGCTCGGCTCCGAGGTCCGCGACGAGTTGGGTATGGCTGATTTCGCCAGCAACCGCGTCATTGATGAGCTTGTCTGCCCTCTCCGGCGTCAGGTCCAGTCCCAGAAGTTGAAACCGCTCAATCAACTCGGGCCCGTCGGACGCCATCAGCCAGATTCTCGGCAGCCCGCTGGCCGTTGCGCCATCGGCGACCGATCGGACTGTCAGCATGCGGGCCCACCCACCGTCCAGCACGCCCGACTCGTTGTCCCACGGCAGCGTTTCGTCGCCGTCGTCCTCGGAGGGGTCGAGCAAGTTGTTCATGTTCCAGTCTTCGCCACGAATGTCCTCGGGCTCGATGCCTGCGACCAGTTCGAGTTCAGCGACGCTTTGAAGCGGCGCATTGCGTGGCTCGTATCGAGCATTGAGCGAGAGGTAGTAATCTCGCTCAACACCAAACTCGCTGGGCTCGTCGTCCTCATCAATCCAATCTTCGATGGCGGCAAAAACGCCCCAGGACAGCGGGCCAAACATGACGTCCATGTACCCACGGTGGGGACCGTTGACGTTCAGCTTCGCGTGTTCATCGAGCGGGCCGGCGAAGGGCACCGGGCTGTCGCCGGACGCGTGCTGAATGATCCAGTCGCCGCCATCCACCGTTCCGGCGTGCACGTTTTCCAGATCGCGAATGAGTGCATAGGCGTCATCGGGAACCGGGTATCGGGTATGCAGCGCCAGCGTGGCGATGGTCGACTCAACGCCGGCCCGGGCGGACCAGCGAGCGCGAATGCGTTCCATCGAATCCCGCCCGAGCATGGCCATGCGATTCGTGCCGACCTGCAAGGCGGCGACGAGCAGGGCCGTCAGAGTGAGACCCCACAAGACGGCGACCATGGCTGTTCCGCGGCGTTGACTCATCGGGGACTTCCTCCCGACGAGCCGCCCTGTTTGAGCGTTGCGCCGCCGTCAGGTCCGATGATGACCGTGCCAGCGGGTGTCTCGATGGTTTGCCCTGCCTCGCCGCCGCCCGCGGCCGCTGCGGTCCCGGTGGTGTCAATGGGACCCCCCTCAGGCGTGTTCGACGGTGTTCGCGGAATTGGCGGCGGTGAACTGGACGCGACCGCGTTGACGACGTCGTCGTAGATCTCAGGATCAAGGCCAAATCGGTCCATAATGTCGTCCGCAAGCCGAGCATCGGCCATCTCGATCGGCATGCGGCTCCGCTCCACCGGCACCACCGTTCGGAGCGTCGCTTGGGGGTGATCCGCGGTGGGCAGGCCGGGCTGCGCTCCTGTGGCAGTGACCGTCACGCGGAATGCCCACGGGATGCCGTCCTCGTCGCTGTCCCACTCCTGCAGCCAACCGATGCCGTTCCAGGCTTCGATGTTCATCGCCATCACGCCTTCCACGGCTGGCGTGACGATGCCGCCGCCACGCGGATAGGCGTCAGGCATAGGGTCCCGGCGTGTGTACAGCATCGGGCCCAGGTCGTCATCGTCGACGCGGTAGTGCGTCTCAAACTCAAGCCCATCGCCGTTGTAGGTGATGTCTCGCGTCGCCTGCAGGCGATTGTTGAAGACGAGGATCTCGTCACGGGGGACGGTCTCGCCGTCGCGGGTCGAGTCGGCGTCGAGCAGCAGGACCCGAGTGTAGAAGAGGTCCTCTCGCCGCAGGAGTGAAGCGAGGTCACGCCGAATCATTCGAAGCGCCGCGTCGGCTCGCAGGTGCGCGTCAATACGATCACGCGTCGCGTTCTTGGACTTGACGACCTGCTGCATTGCGACGCCCATTGCGGCGAGCACCAGCGCAAGCAGCACGCCCGCCAGTAGAAATTCGACCATGGTGAAGCCGCGCCGCATCAGGAGCCGATCTCAGGCGTCGCGTCGTCGTCCTCGCCCCATTGCCGCTCCTCACGATCAAGTGGATCTTCCGGCTTCCAGTCGAAGGGGTCGTCGGCGACGTCGCCTTGCCGGGGGGCAATCTTCGTCGCAATATGCACGGACATTCGGCCCGAGCGGTCCTGCCAACTGACGTTGGCGGCCACGTCCCAGGGCCCCCAGTCAGTGGGCTGGTTCATTTCCAGCGTCCACTCGTAAATCTCGAACGGTGGGTCGAAGGTGCCCGCGGTCGGTTCACTCTGCGAGTACAGGGAGGGGCCGACCGCGACGACCATGGCGAGCGCCTCGTCGGCCAGCCAGGATGCGGTCAGCCGCCGCTCGCCCGTTTGCTCCGCTCGGAGAGACTGGCTGGCGATCGAGAGCGTGACGCTCAGCCCGATGCCGAGCATGAGGGCAGCGAGGATGACATCCAGGAGCGCCACGCCTCGGTTGTTGGTGGATTGATGGCTTCGCATCACCAGTCTTCCTGCCACTGTCCCGACATGTCGAGATCTGAGGGGGTTCGCGTCAGCGACGTCGCTGATTCGGTTCGCATCGAGTCAACGCGAATAGGCCGCCATGCATTGCTGGAAAGAATGAGTTGCATCGTCCTTGGCATCCTCGGATCACGGCTATGCAGCGTTACTTCCAGGCGGGGGCGGGGTTGCCCTGGGAGGTTGGTTACTGGCCTGTTGGTCGGATCGACGCGGTCACCATCTGCGACGAACTCGATGTCCGTAACTGAAATGATGTCTGGGAGCCGCACCTCGGGTACGGAAATGTCCTCGGTCCAGCCGTCGTTGAATTCGTCGCGTTCGCCGCGGCGAATCAGCAATTGCAGGCTGTTGCGATCGGGGTTCGCTGAGATACCGACCGGCTCATTGGCGAACTCACTTCGCATTGCGTACATGAGCAGCAGATCGCTCACCTTGTCCGAGGCGAGGTCAAACTCACGCGTCGCGGCCCCGGTCAGCCGACTCACGAGAACCGTTGCCAACGCCGCCACCAGAACGGTGACGATGATGACCTCGATCAGGGTGAATCCGCGACGTCCGCTCATGGCCCTACTGGGTGACGTCCACATTGGCTTGCTCGCCACCCGGGGCGCCGTCGGCTCCGAGGGAGAGGATGTCAAAGTCGTAGTTCTCGACGCCCGGCACGACGACGATGAACTCGTTACCCCAGGGATCGAGTACGTCGGATTGCTTGGGGAGATACGGTCCGCCGGGGCCGCCGCCCTCGTCTGGCCGCATGGTCAAAACGTGTAGATCGAAATTGTCTTCCGGGGCGGCAGCGACATCAATCATGTACAGCGTGTAGGCCTGGCTGATTTTCGCCGCCTGGCTTCTTGCGATTTCGGACTGGCCTCGACCGAACACGCCGGTGAGTCGTGTCGCCACGACGGTCATGAGCAGGGCCAACACGGTGACGATGACGATGACCTCGACAAGCGTGAAGCCGCGGCGGATCGTCCGAGTTCGTCGTGATTGGTGACGGTGCATGGTGAATCCTCCCAGCCGGTTCATCCGGCCAGATTCTGAAGTTCAAGGAGGGGAAGGAGGATGGCGGCCAGGACGAAGGCGCCGAGGGCCGCCATGATGATGATGAGCAGTGGGGGGAATGCCTTGGTGAACAGCTTGATGGATACGTTGACTTGTCGGTCAAACGCGGTGGCGGCATGTGTCAGCATGGTTTCGAGCCGTCCTGATCGCTCGCCCAGGTTCACGACCTGAACCAGCAGAGGCGGGAAGAGGCCAGACTTCTCCAGTGGATCGGCGAGCGGTTTGCCCTCCGTGACCTGCGCCTGCACGGTGTCAATGGCCTGCATCATGGCGGTGTTTACGAGCGTGTCCCGCGTGATGTTCAGGCACTCCAGGAGTGGCAGACCTGCTGCGGCGAGGGTGCCCATGGTTCGCGTGAATCTGGCGACGGCGATGTCGCGGAGCAACCGCCCCAAAACGGGCACCCGGAGTTTCCATGCGTCCCATCGCAACCGGTTCTCAGGCGCGGCGATCCAAAAACGCCAGCCCATGACCGATAGCACCACGATGGCGATGCAGACCAGCCACCAGGAGGCGAGAAAGTCGGAAAGGCCCAGAAGGATGCGGGTCGGGAGCGGCAGCGTTTTGACGCCGGCGGCGAGCAACGGCTCCATCAGCCGTGGGATCAGCACGGTCACCAGGATGATGGCACTGGAAAGAATCAGGGTGGCGACGATGAGGGGATAGAACACGGCGCCGATCACTTCTCGCCGCAATTCGATGCCACGCTCCAGGAGATCCGCCAACTGGTGCAGCACGACGCTGCTCTCGCCCGAGGCGTCCGCGGCGCGAAGCATGCCCAGAATGAGATCGTCGAACGGAGGTCCGTAGGACAAGCCTGCCTTATGCAGCGACTCGCCCGCTTCGACGCGGTCAATGAGGTGGTCGAGGACTGCCTCCGGTCCCTTGCCCGCGGCTTGCCTGCGAATGGTTCGCAAGGCCGTCACCAGAGGCAGACCAGCCTCCAAGGCAGTGGCCAACTCTCGCACAAGCGCGGCGATCTCGACCTTCCGCATCGAAGGTCGTCCGGTGCGCTTGCGGTTTACAGCGGTGGAGGCTGCGCTCACGGGCCGCTGCTCCGGCTGCGCGGTTGCGACGATGGCCGTGGCCGTCTCGCCCCGCTGCAGCAGCACGCGGCTGGCCTCCGCCCGACTCGCGGCCTCCAGCACGCCCTTTCGCGGGGCCCCGGTCGCCGAAATAGCTTCGTACTCAAAGGTCGGCATGACGGCCTACTCGTAGAGTTCCTCGGCGTCCTGTGTGGCGCGGAGCACTTCCGCGATCGTCGTGACGCCTTCGCGGGCCCGGTCCATGCCGTCCTCCCGCATGGTGTGGAAGTCTTTCGGCAAGGCTGAATTCAGTGCTGCAGCCGCGGCCCCTGACGCGATGGCCTGCCGCAACTCACCGTGGATCGGAAGCAGTTCGAAGAAGCCAACGCGGCCGCGGTACCCGCTGCCATTGCACTTGTCGCAGCCGGCGCCTTCCCAGGCATGCCCCTCGAAGGCGTCGCGTTCCTCCTTGCGGATCCGGGCGGCGAGATCTTCGGAAAAGGGCACGCGGGTTCGGCAGTGTTCGCACACGCGTCGACCCAGTCGCTGGGCAAGCAGCCCTTCGAGCACCGAGGCGACGAGGTAGGGCTCAGCCCCCATGTCCACGAGCCGCCCGATGGAACTGACGGCGTCATTGGTGTGCAGGGTCGAGAGAATGAGGTGGCCCGTCAGGGCAGACCGAATGGCGATGTCGGCAGTTTCGCCGTCTCGAATCTCGCCCACCAGCACAATGTCGGGATCCTGGCGGAGAATCGACCGGAGCCCTGACGCGAACGTGAGCCCTCGCTTGGCGTTGACCGGAATCTGGTTGATGCCCTGCAACTCGTATTCGACCGGGTCTTCAATCGTGATGATCTTGCGGCTCGGGTCGAAGATGCGAGTCAGAGACGCGTACAGCGTCGTGGTCTTGCCCGACCCGGTCGGCCCCGTGATGAGGACAAATCCCTGCCGCGTTGAGACCACCCCCAACCAGGGCCACAGC
>CAZMPA010000027.1:8807-15924 GCA_964567915.1 uncultured Isosphaeraceae bacterium
CAGAATGCCGTGCGGCTTGGAGAGCAGCCGATCCATGGCAGACTGAAGTTCCGGCCGCAATCCGAGCGTGTCGAAGTCGAGTCGAAGCTGACTCTTGTCAAGAATACGCATAACGACCGACTCGCCGTACAGCGTCGGAACCGTTGAGACACGAATGTCGATCTTGCGTCCCTCGTATCGCAACGAGATCTTGCCGTCCTGCGGCACATACCGCTCGGCGATGTTCATGCCGGCCATGATCTTGATGCGTCCGATGAGCGCGGGTTGCAGATGTTTCGGCGGCGGCGGCTGCGTGTGCAACATGCCGTCGATGCGATACCGAACGGTGAGTTCCTGCTCAAAGGGTTCGACGTGCACGTCGCTCGTTCGCGACTGGATGGCTTCGATCAAGATGAGATTGACGAGATTGACAAGCGTCGGCTCCTCCGCCATGCGGTGGAGGTCGTCGGTCTCGAATGCGTCCAGGTTGTGCTCAAGATCGTCGTCATCGTCGTCGGTCTGACCTCCGAGCAGGTCGGCCATTTTGGAAGCCGTCGTGCCATAGTGCCTTCGGAGGAGTTCCGCGAACAGTCCGGGCTCCATGCCCTCACGCTCGACTTCGCGGCCGCACCGCACGGAGATTTCGTCGGCCGCTTCCGTGTCGAGCGGATCGAACATGGCCAGAACGAGTTTGCCGTTCCGCGTCGCGATTGGAACGACGCGGAGCCGCACAGCCGTCTCGGGCTCCACAAGAGCGATGGCATCGAGTTCCGCTTCGAGCGGTTTCTCGTGCCACGCCAGATTGAGAATCTGTGCTCGCTCGCGAATGGCTGCGGCCTGTTCGTCAAGCGTTCGGGCGGCGGTCAAGGTCTCTTCGCCCGCGTCGGTCGTAGCGGAATCGAATTGTGCTGGGTCTCGGTCCATTGGGGATCAGTCGTCGCCTCTGCGGCCGCCTCCACCAGTCAGCCCCGAGGGCTTGGAGATGCCGCCACCAGCCTTCTTGCCAAGTCCGTAGTCCGGACCCGGTCCGACTGAGCCGGAAGTGCTGATGCCGCCCCGATCATCGCCGGCTTCTCTGCCGGCATCCGGGGCAGTTGGACGCTGCCGCGGCATGAAGCGTGCGGCGCCGTCCAGTTTGGAGAAGAGGTCGTCGCCGAGCAGGTCTCGCAGCAATTGGACGTAGCGGGCCGTGATTTCTCGCCGCTCCTGATAGAGCTTTCGGGTGGGGTCGTCAGGCCGCAGCAGCGTCTGGCCATTGAGCCTTCGCTGTCGATTGTCGATCTTTGACGCTTCCAATTCGGGTTGCCACGCTCGGGCGGTCTTGAGCAGGGTGCGGTTGATGTCGTCGAGTTCCTCCATGAACGCCGCGTGAAGATCTTGAACGGCGGCGAGCAATGACGCGTTCTCTCGGACCGTCGGGTTCTCAAGCGCGGCGTTGAAGAGCCGCTCTTCCGGCGTCACGCGAAAGATGCGGGCGTATCCAAACTGCAGCGCCTTGCGGCGGAATCTCGGGCCGTCGGCGGCAAGCAGGGGCGTAATCGTCTCGATGGCGTTGTCGTTGATGTCTCGGATGTCGATCCGCAGGTCGAGCTCCTTGCGTCGTCTGGCCAGGTCGCTTTGATCCGACGCCTCAGTCTGAATCTGCTGGATCAGGTTGAGCCCCTGATTGGAGATGTCCGCTCGAGCTCGAAGCGCGTGTCCCAGATCGTCCTCCCACTCCGCCATGGCGGCAGCCACGGGCGTTCCGGGTCGGACCTCATATGGCAGGTCGCGGAGAATGTGTTCGAGGTTTGTGCTTTCGCCCCACAGCTCTCCCTGGGGCAGCATCTTTTCCCGCTCCAGTTTGCGGTTGAAGGCAGTCCAGAGGGCCTGTTGCTCAGCGTCCAGAATGACCCGGACGTTCTCAACGAGTTGTCGCCCGAGGATGTCACGCTGACCGGCCCAGCCCTGAATCGGTGCCAGCACGGCGGCAACGATCGCGTCCTTGTCGTCGCCGAGGTCGCCGACGTTGTGCGCGACGTCCTCAACTTGAACCTGCATCGTGTCGATGCCAGCGTGAAACTCGCGTTCGTAGTCTTCGAAGATGACTTCTGTGATCGCTTGCTGCTCCTCGGTCAAACTGAGCCCCTCGATGAAGAGAAGCAGGTCCCGGCTGAAGTACTCCGGTTTCATAAGACCGGGGATTCCCGTGAGTCCCTGCGCGAGGCTCGATGCGGCGAAGACGCACGCAGCGATGACGCAGGCGGCGGGGTAGATGAGTCGGTGGGCGGACATGGGTGGCTCCGAATGCTCTCTGGGTTGCTTGGCCGGGCCGGTTGGCGGGCGGGTTGACGAATCCGGGTTTCCGGGGGGGCCGAGGAGGGGCAGTGCGGTCTTCAACGGTGAACAGGCCCGTGTATGACACCGAAACCCGTGGAATGGCCTGCGATTGTATCGCCGACGCGTCTGGAGCCCCATTTGGGGACTCAGGGGCTCATCAGGAGGTCGTCCGCTGCTCGATACGCTTCTCGGACACGGTCTGGACAATCCGATCGACGAAGATTCCAGGGGTGTGCACGCTGTCGGGGGCCAGATCGCCGGCCGGGACGATTTCCTCGACCTCGGCCACGGTCACTTTGCCGCACATGGCCGCTGCCGGATTGAAATTGCGAGCGGTTTTGCGGTAGATGAGGTTTCCGACCTCGTCAGCCTTCCAGGCCTTGACCAGTGCCAGATCGGCACGGATGCCGGCCTCCAGCACGTGGGTGACCCCGTCAAAGTCGCGGTGTTCCTTGCCTTCGGCGACCACGGTGCCCACACCTGTTCGGGTGTAGAAGCCGGGAATCCCAGCGCCGCCTGCTCGCATGCGTTCGGCAAGGGTGCCTTGCGGCGTGAACTCGACCTCCAATTCGCCTGCCAGAAACTGCCGCTCGAACTCCGCGTTCTCACCTACATAGGAACTGACCATCCGCTTGATCTGTCTGGACTGCAGGAGCAGCCCGAGGCCCCATTCGTCGATGCCTGCGTTGTTGGACACGGCGGTGAGCCCCGTGACGCCGGAGTCTCGAAGCGCGATGATGAGTTGTTCGGGGATTCCGCACAGCCCAAAGCCGCCGACCGCCACGGTCATGTCGTCCCTGGTCAGCCCGTTCAGGGCGGCTTGTGCCGATGAATAGAGCTTGTCTGCCATGGTATCTTCGCCGTTCATCCCTGCATGGTGCGGGACCTGTGAACTGAGTGGGTTGAGGAGCCGGACCGACGATGTCGAGCACAGGACCTGCCGAGCAGAATAGCGTGATCGGATGGGCGCATCGGCCCGCGGTCGTCGCGCAGGGATCTGGAGCGTGACGAAGACCGTGGCCAGGGACGCCAGCTCGAATCATGCCGATGGATTGCCGAGCGGGCGGAGGACACTCGCGATCAGTCTGCTCATTGGGTTGGCGACACTTCCGGACGGGCTCGTCCCCATCGCGTTGAAGGCGGCCGTTGTGGATCGATGGGGCGTGAGTCTTGCTGATGCGCATTGGTTCGCTGGTATGGCGCTTGTTGGGGCCGTGCTCATCGTTCCGGCGCTCCGGCCTCTGGAGCGAGCCCTTTCGCCGGGCCGGCTGATTGCGGCTGCGTCGCTTCTCAACGCGGCTGTTCTGGCGGGACTTGCCGCGCCGGTGCCCTGGTCGGCTGCGATGGCGCTTCGGTGTGTGGCGGGCGCCTGTGACATGGTGACGCTCGCCGTGCTACTCGGGCTGCTCGAACTGGGCGCCGCAAGCAAGGCCGGGCGCCGCTACGGGCCCGCAACGCTGGCGGTGCTGCTTGGACTTGCCATCGGCTTCGCGCTTGGCGGTGTGCTCGTGACGACCCTGCAGTCGAAGGTTTTCCTGATCGGGGCTGCGTTGTCGTTACTGCTCGCCGTGGCGGCGGGGTGCTCAGGTGGCTTGCTCCGTCGCGAGGAGTCGATCAAGTCCCGTGGCGCAACTGCGGTGCGATACTGGCCGACACTCGTCTTCGGGTTCAGCGACCGCGCGCTCGCGGCAATCGTCACCGTGACAGCGACGCTGTACCTGGTGACCTTTATCGGAATGCCAGAACGGATGGTCGGGAGTGTGCTGGCCGGCGTACTGGTCCTCATGGCGCTCGGCGCCTGGCCGGCGGGGCTGCTTGCCGACCGGCTCGGTCCGCTACCAGTGCGTGTGGTATCGGTGATTGGTTATGTCGTCGGGTTTGCAGGTCTGGGCGCTGCCGAGTGGCTGCCCGACTGGGCCATCGTGACGAGCCTCGGTGTGATGGGCCTGTTCGGCGCGGGGTTGGCCCCTTCGGTCTACGTGTTGGCGTCCAGGAAGACGCGTGGCGCGTTGGACATGGGCGGTGTACAGGCGGCGGGTTCCGCCGGGTATCTCATTGGGCTGCTGAGCGCGGGTGCCATTCTCGCGGTGTCCCCGTCGAGCCCAGGCGTCTTTCAGGGGGTGCTCTTTGGAGGCGGAACGCTCTACCTGCTGCTCAACCTGCCAGCCGTGGTCGCCATGGCGGGGTGGCGAGCGCCAGCGGTGCTCAGCGATACCTGATCCAACGAATCAGTTCCAGCGGCGACGGTGGCTTGCCTTGCATCAGGACGCCGACTCTGAACACCCGGCCGGCTGCCCAGATCATGGCGGCGGCGCAGGCGGCAATCCAGATAATTGCGGCGACAAGTTCCAGCGCAGGAAGCGGTTCAGGAGACGCCGCGATTCGCAGCACCATCACGAATGGAGCAACCGGCGGTACGAAACTCGCGACGACCGCCACCGTACCGTTGGGATCCTCGGTGACGACGGGCATCAGCAGCATGGGAAGGATCAGGATGACCATGGCCGGCCCCATGAGTGACTGGGCTTCCGTGATGTCGTTGACGGCGCTGCCGATTCCGGCCATGATCGCTGCGACCATCAGGTAGGCAAGCACGAAGAAGACGCCCGCAAGCACGAGGTCGCCCGGGGTGACCAGATCGCGCGCTGCGAACACGCTCATGACGACGGCCGCCACAATGATGTACATGCCGAGCATCACCGCGGAGACGGCTGCAAACCCCACAATCTTGCCGGCGAGCAGTTGCGTGGGGCTGATCGCGCTCAGCAGGACTTCCATCGCCCGCGTCGACTTCTCCTCGATCGTGGACATCATGAGGTAGTTGCCGCCGGTAAAGGTGACGACCCACAAGAGCATCATGAAGCCCATCGGAATGAGCATGCGGGCGGCTTCGGACTCTTTTTTCTCTCCGCCGCTGCTTCCCAATCGCATCACGTTAGTGCCGGGCCACTTCATGGCGGCGCGAACGGCGTCAGGCTCCAGCCCAAGTCCCTGCAGTCTCGCATCGACCGCTGCGCGGGCGGCGCCATCCTCGATGAGTTCAAGGTGGCTTGGGGGGGCCTTTGGCGCCACCCAGATCGCGATGTTGCCACGGTCCGCTGTATTCGGGTCAAGCGTTCCAGATTCGACGACCATGAGTCCCGCCGCCTCTCCGGCCCGGACCGCAACCTTGAGTGCTTCAATGTCGTCGGCGGAGTGTGGTTCGATTTGGAGGTCGCTGGTGTCAGGTCGGTTCTCGGCGGCCTTGGCTGCTTCGCTCTGTTCGATCACCTCCTTGACCATGTCGTCAGGAGATCCATCGAGGTTTGGCACCATCGTCTTTGGAGTTGCTGCAGGCGGCGCGAGTTCCGACTGCAGGTTCTGCACGAACGCGTCACTTCCATCCACGACCGCGAGCGTGCCCTGGAGTGGCGGGATGTTGGGCTTCAGGAACATACCCGCCCCGATTGAGACGAGCACGATAAGCACGGGCACGACGACCGAGCCGACGAAAAACGCCTTGGTCAGCACGGTGTGCCGGAACTCCCGCATGGCGACGATGAGGAGCTTCTTCATGACGCCGGTCGCTCCTGCACCAGTTTGGTGAAGATCTCTTCGAGCGTCGGCTCACGAAGTGCAACGGACCGGACCGGCGCCGCGTCGAGCACCGCCCGCATGACGGCCCGTTCGTCGCATTGGTCGCTCAGATGCAGTTCAACCTGCCGATCTTCGTCTCGCTGATCGACTCGGTCGACCCCCGGAATGGTGGGGAGCGGGCCGCCATCTCTCAGGTCGACAGTCACGATGCGTTCGCGGAACCGCTCGCGGATCGCGTTGAGGTCGTCGTCCAGCAGCTTGGTGCCGCGGTCAATCAGGAAGATGCGGTCACACAATTGCTCAGCCTGATGCAGCACGTGTGTCGAAAAAACGATGGTGCGTCCGTCGTCGTGCAACTGTCGAATGACGCTTGAGAGGAGCGTTGCGTTGACGGGGTCAAGCCCGGAAAACGGTTCGTCCAGCACGATCAGTTCGGGCTCGTGAAGAACGCTGGCGGCGAATTGCACCTTCTGTTGCTGTCCTTTTGACAACTCCTCACACCGACGCGGAAGTGCCTCTGGTAGTTCCAGTCGGTCCATCCAAACAGCGGCGGCCCCATCGGCGTCACTGGTTGACATGCCCTTGAGCCTTCCGATGTACCGCAGAAGTGTTCGCACACGCATGCGGCGATAGAGGCCCCGTTCTTCGGGCAGGTATCCGATGCGGTCCTTGGCGTCCAGCGCCGACCGTCCGAGGACTCGGACGTCGCCGTGGTCGGCGTAGATGATCGACATGATCATGCGAATCGTCGTGCTCTTGCCCGCGCCGTTGGGGCCGAGAAACCCAATCAGGCATCCCGGGGGCACATCGAGGTCAAACGCGTCCACGGCGGTGACATCGCCAAATCGCTTTGTCACACCGCGCATGGAGATCGTGGGCGTCGGGTCAGACGTCATCGGCGGGTCTATCAAAGGCTGCGTCGGGTACGGAGTCGAGCGAAATCGAGTCGAACTTCAACTGCAGGTGTACGTTGGCGTGATTGATGGAGACGCGGTGAAACAGCATGAGTGGCCCGACTGGTGACCACTCAGAGAAGCGAATAGTGACATCAGCAGGTCCTGCCGGTCCCTGTTCGCTCATGCGGACGCCCAGCAGCAACCAAGAGTCGGTTGCGAAAAAAAGGGTGTGTGGACGCCCCGAGGCGTCCACCATGCGGACTTCGTAAGCGTCGTGGCCGTCAAAGGTGGAGCGGCCGGCCGTGTCGAATTCGGGCGCCCGTGCCGGAAGCGTCAGGGCCAGCTCG
>CAZMPA010000028.1:0-7937 GCA_964567915.1 uncultured Isosphaeraceae bacterium
GTCAATGGAAAGACCAGCCTTCGCCGGCTTGCGAGGTTGAATCATGCGTTGCGATCCGGCGACCCTGCACTGGTGCGAGGGCTGGTGGCAGATGATGGCACGCCGTACGGCCGGGTTGCGTGCAGGCTCGTCGAGGAGGGCGCCAACGACGCCGTTGCGTTGGAGGCGGTTGAGGACCAGCGAGGCAGGCTCGAGCGATACATGGTGACGATGTCAACGATCATCACGGCGGCGCCGCTGCTGGGAATCCTCAGCACTGTTCTGGGGATCATTCAGAGCTTTGAACTGCTGGGCGGCCGATCCACGTTGACCGATCCCACGGAGGTGGCCGGCGGAATCGCCGCAGCGCTGCTCACGACCGCGTTTGGATTGGTCGTGGCACTCGTGACCCTGTTTCCCTACATGGCCTACCGCGGCCAGTCGGCCCGCGCGATCGGGCGGCTCGAAGCGCTCGTTGCGGCAGGGCAGGAGGGGGATCGACGAAGCGTTTCGGTCGCTGACCCATGATCGTTCTGCTTCTGTCTGCGGCGTTTGCTGGAGATCCGGGCTGGATGCGTCCGGTCTGGGAGAGCTCGAGCGGCCAGCTAGAGGTCGCTGCCCGAGCGTGGCAGGCCGATCCGGCGGGGCCCAGAGTCTGGCTTGTTGGCGTCACCCACCTGGGCGAACCCGAGTACTACGCGGGGATTCGGTCGCTGCTGGGCGGGTGCGATGTCGTCGTGTTTGAATCGGTTCTTCCGGAAGCGGCAGCCCCTCCGGGTGGAGGAGACGACGACGCTCGCGCCAGTTCAACTCACGCAACTGCCCAATTGATCGCTCGGGCACTTGCCGGGCAGGCGGGTGCCGATTGGAATCAGGCGATCGCAGAAGCGGCGGCGTCACAATCACCGTTGGTGTCAATCGTCCGGCCGCTGTCTCGAGACGGCTGGGGCCGGCCGTGGGTGTTGACCAGATCCCACATCATCAGCCTTGGCGCCGATGGATGCGTCGGCGGTGAAGGAGTTGCGGCGGACATCGAGATAGAGGTCTCAGGCGAATCGGATCCTGAGGACGGCGGGAGTCTGCAGCGGACCATGGCGGAGTCGCTGGGGCTTCAGTTTCAGCTTGACGCGCTGCCATACGCCGATCGGCGATGGGTGCCGGGTGACATGCGTATCGACGAGGTCGAGGCCGCGTTCAGATCCCGCGGGCAGGACGTCGACGGCATGCTGTCGCTGCTTTCCGAAGACGGGTTCTTTGGGGGCATGCTGAGCGGCGTGCTCGAGATGATTCCGCTGATCGACACGCTGTTCGGTGGCAGGGTCGTGGACACGCTTCGGGTGCTGATGATCGAGATGCTCGGCAATGAGGAACTCGTGCACGGCACGCTGGACATGCAGGCGCCCGCGATTCGAGAGGTGCTCATCGATCTTCGCAATGAACGGGCCATGGAGGTGCTTCACGCCGAACTGGCATCGTTGGGCGAAGGCGACTCGATCGCGTTGCTCTACGGCGCTGGCCATCTTCCGGGCCTCGTTGCCCTGCTCGAATCAGACGGCGCGTGGAGGGTTTCCGATGAACAATGGCTGCCCGCGATCAAACTCGACTTGACCACGTCGCCGCTGAGCTCGGCGGAGGTTGAGATGCTCCGCAACTGGATTGGCGCCTTTGGCGCCCAGATGGTGCGGTAAGCCAGCGTTCCTTACTCGGCTTCGTGCGTGAATTGTTTGGCGGGGATGTCTTCAACCATCCTGGCGGCGTCAATCCAGTGCGACTGGTCCGCGAGATCTGTTGCGGACTGCGATGCGACGTGCCCATCGGCGAAGTACACAGGCAGACGCATGTCGGACTCGAGCCTCGGAATCGGCACATTGTCCTCAAACGTCTCGATGTCGTCGAACGAGGCGATATTCCACTGACGCTGATCCGCAAGGAACGGTGGTGTGACTTCAAACCAGCTCTGCGCCGACTCGTCCGCGTCCGAAATGCCCCATGACCCGGCATTGGGCATCATCGCGCCGGCCATGAACACGTAGGTCGTGGACGGACGTGCCATTCGTCCGAGTGACTCCGCGACCACGTTGTTGTGTGTGCGATCGGCCAATCGAGCCCGGACGAACTCGAGCCGCGGGCGTCCTGTCGCGGCCGACACGTCGTAGTGCCCCCCGACATACCAACCGTTGTAGGCGAAGGCTGGCTGGTAGGCGATCTGCTCTCCGTATGCGGCGTAGTCGACGATGGGCAACTCCGAGCGAGTTGCCTGATCGAGCAGCGGGACCAGGTCGGACCCGATGTGCGGGGCGAGCCTCCATGTCCACGGGGCGGCGATATCGGGAAGGTCCTCCTCAAAGGTCGGCGCAGGTGGAATGATGTCTCCGTCCGGATAGGTCAATACCAATCGCAAGTGTTCCTGCGCCTCGCGGGAGACCCAGCCGGGGACAAAGCGATCCCTGCTGTCAACGCTGTACTGCTTCCATGCGAGGCCGATCTGACGAAGGTCGTTGGCTCGACTGGTGTGCCCCGCATGCCGCTTGAGGTACATCAGGCCGGTTGCGGACATTGCAATGAGCACGCCGATGATCGCGAGCACGATCACAAGTTCAATCAGCGAGAAGGCTCTGCGGCGTGGCGTTGGTTTCATGTCTCCCCGATCGAGATCCGATCGACGCGGCCCTCCGCGATCGTCTTGACCCCGCTGCCGAGTTCCCCGATCGGGTCAGGCGGAACGATGTCGACCTGCTTTTCACCCAACTTCGCTTCGCCGGACCGTACGCGCTCCTGAAAGGCGCGGCACTCATCGAGCAGCCGCGTGAGGATCTCGTCCTCCGGAACGTTGGCGACCCGCCTGCCCTGCACATAGATGATGCCGCGGCGGTCGCCGGCAAACACAGCAATGTCGGCGCCCTCTGCCTCGCCCGGCCCGTTGACGACGCATCCCATCACCGCCACCTTCATGGGGACCTCAATGTCGTCGGCCAACTTCTCCCGCACGTCCTGCACGAGCCTGAAAAGGTCGACCTGAATGCGGCCGCATGTTGGACACGCGATCAACTCTGCGCCGGATCGCTCTCGCAGTCCGAGCGACCAGAGCATCTCGAGACCGTCCTCTACCTCAAAGACCGGATCGCTCGCATAGCTGATTCGCAGGGTGTCGCCGATGCCTTCCGCCAGCAGCGTGCCAAGCGCGACGACGCTTCGGATGGCGCCAGTCTCACGCGGTCCCGCGTGCGTGACGCCGAGGTGCAGTGGGTAGTCGAATCTTCGGGAGATTTCTCTGTACGTGTCGATCGCGAGTCGGGCGTCCATCGACTTGGCGCTGATGCACACGTCGTGAAAGTCTCTGCCTTCGAAGATCTCGAGATACTCCTCAAGCTTGGCAATCATGAGCGCCATCAAGTGTCCCTGGCGGTGGTCGGCGAAGAACTTGCCGAGTTCCGCCATTCTTCGTTGCTTGTCCTTCCGCTCGATGATCGACCCTTCATTCACACCGATGCGAATGGGGATAGATCGCTCTGCGCAGGCGTCAATGACGCTGTGCACCTGCTCACGATCGTCGATGTTTCCCGGGTTGAGGCGAATCTTGTGGATGCCCGCTTCAATCGCCTCGATCGCTCGTTGATAGTGGAAGTGCACGTCCGCGACCAGGGGCACGCGAGTTTGCGACAGGATTTCCGGAAGCGCTTCGGTGTCGGCCCGCTTGGGCACGGCCACGCGAACGATGTCGGCGCCGGCGGCAGCCATGCGGTTGATCTCGGCGACGCACGCATCGATCTCGTACGTGTAACCGGACGTCATCGTCTGGACGGACACTTCGGCGTCTCCGCCGATCCGAACGATGCCCGTTCGATCGTCGCCGAGCTTGATCTGCCTCGTTGTTCTGCGTTCCATGTACGGGGAGTGTAGGTGCCCGCGGTGGCTTGCTGCTACTCCTCGAACCGATCGAGTTCGACGTCCTCGCCAGGAAGCAGAAGATCGGCGATGGGCGTTCCTTCCGGGATCGGATCACCGTCTAGCCGCGTAATCACAGGCCGTGGGTTGGCCTTCTCGTGCGCCTCGAGAGCGGCTTCGAGGGAGGCCTTGACTTCGTCGTCCAGCGTCGTCCACTTGCCTCGGCCCCGGCACTTCGGAAATCCGCTGCACCCCAGCCAGGGGCCCCGCTTGCCCGTCCGAAGGTTGAGCGGCTTCTCGCACTTCTCACACTTCAGGTCGGTCTGCAGCGGCGGCACCGCTGGGATCTTCAAGCCACCCTTCTTGTCCACGTTGAGCACGGCCTTGACGTCCGGGTAATTGACCGACGCGAGGAAGGGGCCAAACCGACCCTGCCGCAGCACCATCGGGGAGCCATCTTCAGGACACGCGACGTTGACGCGTTGCTCGAGTTGCGGCTTGCCGTCCCGGTCGACACCGGTTGCGAACGTGCAGTCAGGGTAGGTGGAACACGAGAGGAATCTGCGGCCGCTGCGGGCCAGGCGGTAGGCGGTTTGTGCGCCGCACTCCGGGCACTTCCAGTCGGCGGGCGTCATTTCGGCCCGCGCGTGCGTCATTGACTCGTAGGCCTCGGCGAGCGCGTCGGCAAACGGTCCGTAAAACCCACGAAGAGTCTCGACCCAGTCCGCGTCGGCTGCTGCCACGCGATCGAGATCCGACTCCATCGACCGCGTGTATCCAACATCCATCAGCCGTGGGAATGCCTCGACGAGTTTTTCGGTGACGACCTCGCCAACAGGAGTCGGGTGGAACGAACGGTCGATCTTCTCGACGTACTTCTGTTGGATCTTCTCAATGATCGTCGCATACGTGGAAGGCCTGCCGATGCCCTCGCGTTCGAGGTGCTTGATGAGTGCCGACTCGGAGTAGCGGGAAGGGGGGGTCGTGAATCGTTGGCGAGGGTCGATGCCGAAGGCGGCCAGTTCATCTCCTTCATGCAGGCCTGGAAGCGGCTGCGCGCCGGGGACGGTCGGGACGCCCGCGGCCTTGTACCAGCCATCGAAGTGCAGCGACCGGCCAGCAACCTTGAGTTCGGCCCCCGTCTTCTTGTCGGAGCGGCGAAGGCGAAACTCAGTTCGGTTCCACACCGCCGGGACCATCTGGCCGGACACGAACCGTTTCCAGATGAGTGTGTAAAGCCTTCGCTGGTCTTCCTGCAATGACGCGGGCAGATCCTCCGGCCGGCGTCGAACGTCTGTGGGACGGATGGCCTCGTGGGCCTCCTGAGCCTGCCGATTGCTCGAGTGATACGCGTTGGGTTTCTCGGGCAGGTAGTCGCCGCCCCAAGTCTCGTCGATGAACGACCTCGCAGCTGTGATGGCCTCAGGAGCGACGTGCGTGGAGTCCGTTCGCATGTAGGTGATCAGGCCCACCTGGCCCTCGCCCGGCATGTCAACACCTTGGTAAAGCCCCTGCGCAGCGCCCATGGTCCGACGGGCTGTGAAGCCAAGCGTGTTGGCCGCGGCGGCCTGCAGGCTGCTTGTAATGAAGGGCGCGTGCGGTCTGGACTTGGACTGCTTCTTTTGAATCGCGTTGACCTGCCAACGGGCATCCGGGTCCGGTGTGCCGGTCAATTCAAGGAGCCGCACAGCAGGTCCCTTGCCATCCTCGTCGGCGGTCTCTTTGATGGCCGGCTCAAGCAGGCCCAGCGCGTCCCCCATGTGGAGAATCCCGGCCCGGTGTTTCTTTTCGAGGTCGCTGTCGGCCGACCAGTCGGCGTGTGCCAGCTTGAGATCGGCCCGCTCGCCGTCGAGCTCGGCCAGCGTCGCGGAGATTGCGCCGTTGGTGGCGAGCCAGGCCGCGATGTCCTTCTTGGTGGGTGGCTGCTCGCCCTCGTGCAAAGAATGCCATCCCCCCGCAAGTGTCGCGCACGCGGACGCATCTGGCGTCAGCCGCACGTCGGCCTGCCAGTACTCATCGGGAATGAATGCTCTGATCTCGACTTCACGCTCGACAATGAGCCGAACCGCGGGCGACTGCACGCGGCCTGCGCTCAGCCCTCCTGCCACCCGCTGCCAGAGGAGGGGTGAAACCTGATAGCCCACAATGCGGTCGATGATGCGGCGGGCCTGCTGGGCCTTCACGCGGTCGAGATTGATTGGCTCCGGGTCCGCAAAGGCGGCCTTGATCTCCGCCTTTGTGATCGCGTTGAAGGTGACGCGTCGAGCGGTAGTGGGGTCGACCTTGAGGCACTCTGCCAGATGCCACGCGATCGCCTCACCTTCGCGGTCAAGGTCGGTCGCGAACCAGATGGTGTCGGCGGCCTTCGCAAGCTTGCGAAGTTTGGTCACGACCTTTTTGGAGTCGGCGGATACCTCGTAGGTGGGCTCGAAGTCATTGTCGAGGTCGACACCCGGCACCGGAGCTTTGCTGCCTTTGGGGTTTCGCTTGGGAAGATCCCGGATGTGCCCGACCGACGCCTCCACGGCCCAGTCATCGCCGAGGTAGCGCTGAATGGTCTTGGCCTTGGCAGGACTTTCGACAATGACGAGATTGGCAGCCATAGGGGGCTTCGAGGGGGGGAGGGCAGAAACCCCCGGGGGGGGCGTTATGGTGGTCGGCCGTCCGGCTGTCAAGCCTTGAACATGATCAATTTTGGGATTGGCTCCCGGGGCCACCAGGTTTGTACCTCCAGCCGGTGGCCACTGCAAGTGCTTGATGGGCAATGGCTTCGGGAGTCATTGCGGAGGCGTCTACCCACGTCAGATTTGGCAGGACGCGAAATCTTCGAAGCCAGGTCCGTTGCTGCTTTCCAAGGCGGCGGGTCTTGATTTTGATTTGCTCGGCCGCTTCGTCCAGGCTGCAACGGCCCTCGAGGTGATCAACGAGTTGCGCGTAGCCAACCGCTGCCAGGGCCTGCTCCCCCAGCAGGGCGGCTCCGTGCAATGCCCGCACCTCCTGCAGCAGGCCCTGCTGCATCATGGATGTCACCCTTGCATTGATCCGCCTGTTGATCTGCTCGGTTGGCCAGTCCAGCCCAATGATCGCGACATCCGGCCTGCAGGCGTCGGTCCACTGGACTTGGGCTGACGACAGAGGGGCTCCGGTTCCCCGGGCGTACTCAATAGCCCGAATGGTGCGTCGCACGTCGTTGGGGTGAATGCGGGCGGCGGCATCTGGGTCGGCTCGTTCCAGTTCGGCCCGCAGGCCATCGCGTGGTGTGGCGAGCAGCGAAGCTCGCAGTTCAGGGTCGGGGGCGGGCCCGTCGACGAGGCCGAAGAGGAGCGACTGCACATACAGGTTGGTTCCGCCGACCACGATGGGCCACTTCGCCCGGCTGCGAATGCCGGCGATCGCAGCCTCGGCGCCGCGGAGCCAGTCGTCGACGGTCCACGGTTCCGCGGGGTCGGCGACGTCCAGCATGTGGTGAGGCACACCGCGTCGCTCGGCCGCATCGGGGGTGGCCGTTCCGATGTCCATACCTCGGTACACCTGCATCGAGTCCGCGGACACGCACTCGCCTCCGCCGGGTAGGAGTTCGGCGAGCCGGATCGACACGGCTGTCTTGCCGCCGGCGGTCGGGCCGAGCAGCAGCAGGATGGGGCGAGTCGTCGTCATGGGGCAGGTCCGTCCTGGATGGCGGGAACAGCTGAGCCATCACACGGGACCGAGTACCGTACGCAACTCGCCCGCGTCTCGCAGAACGGAGGACCAACCGTGCGGACCAGGACTGTGAAGGATCTCGATTGCAGCGGCCGGCGTGTGCTCATTCGCGTCGACTTCAACGTGCCGCTGGCCGGTGACGGGTCGGTACTCGACGACCGGCGGATTTCGGCGGCCCTGCCAACAATTCAGCACGTGCTTCGCCACGGCGGCACTGCGATTCTGATGAGCCACTTCGGCAGGCCGGCTGGAACCGGTCCGGAGCCGACGTTGTCGCTGCTGCCCGTTTCGGACCGGCTGCAGGAACTGCTCGGCGGCAAGCACCGGGTTCGCTTCGTGGAGGGCGCTTGCGTCGGCGACGCCGCGTCTGC
>CAZMPA010000028.1:7947-15611 GCA_964567915.1 uncultured Isosphaeraceae bacterium
CCACGCCGGGGGGGGGGGGGGGGGGGGGGGGGGGGGGGGGCGCCGGGGGGGGGGCGGCGGCCCCCGAGGCCGAGCCGGGCGATGTCGTGCTGCTGGACAACCTGAGGTTTGATGCCGGCGAGAAGTCCAATGATCCGGCCTTCGGCGCGGCGCTTGCGGCGTGTGCGGACGCCTATGTGAATGACGCGTTCGGTACGGCGCATCGCGCCCATGCCTCGATGGTCGCCGTTCCCGAAGCGATGGGGGATGCCCCGTGTGTCGCGGGGTTTCTACTTGAGAAGGAGATTCACTTCCTCTCAGAAGTCCTGCGCGACCCGAACCGCCCGTTCGTTGCGATCCTTGGCGGTGCCAAAGTGTCCGACAAACTTGCGGCGATCGAAAACCTCTTGCCGCGAGTCGAAGCCGTACTCGTTGGCGGCGCCATGGCATACACATTTCTTCAAGCTCAAGGCCAGTTGATCGGTGAGAGCCTGCTGGAGGAGGACATGGTCCCCATCGCGGCGCGACTTCTGGAGCAGGCGTCCGCGTCGGGCGTCGAGTTGTTTCTTCCGACCGACCATTTCTGCGCAGAACGAATCGGAGACGGTGTGGACGTTCGCACGTGTGAGTTGGGCATACCGCCGGGATGGATGGGCCTGGATATCGGACCGGAGACGGTGGAGCGGTGGTCCGGTCTCCTGCACACTGCCAGGACGGTTGTGTGGAATGGTCCGGTCGGTGTCTTTGAGACGCCACCCTTCGACACTGGCACGATGGCCCTGGCCCACGCGGTGGCCAAGGTGACCGGGCGGCGTAAGGCCGTAACCATCGTGGGCGGCGGCGAAACCGCGGCTGCTGTCGAGCGGGCGGGTGTGGCGGGGGAGATTTCGCATGTCTCGACCGGCGGTGGCGCCAGCCTTTGCATGCTGGAAGGGGCCGAACTGCCGGGGCTGGCTTCCTTGGATCGCGTCTGAGCGCTATACTCGGCCCGCGGGGATTCCTGCTATCTGAAGCCCACTTTCTGAAGACCTCTTTCTGAAGACCTCTTTCTGAAGACCTCTTTCTGCAGCCTCCTGGAGCACCCACATGAACATCGCCCAGCAACTCAGCCACCTTCGATCCTTCACTGCGTGCGGTGTCGCCGTGGCCACGTTCGCGACGACCGCGACGGCAGCTGACAAGCTTCAAGTCGGCGACATGGCTCCGGAGTTCAGTGTGGAGAGTTGGATTCTCCCTTCCGAGAAGGGCCTCGATGTCGATCTCACCGATGGCAAGGTGCATGTGGTCGAGTTCCGGGCGACCTGGTGCGCACCCTGCAAGTTCTCCATTCCGCACCTGACGCGTCTTCAGCAGGAGTGGGGTGAGGATCGATTGCAAATCATCGGTGTTTCTAATGAGAAACCCGAGGAAGTCGAGCCGTGGGTAGAGCGCAACCTCTCGCAGATCGGCTACGGCATCGCCATATCCACGGGAAGAGGCGTGCAGAAGACGTGGTACAAGGGCGCGCAATTGTCGAGCATTCCGTCTGCGTTCATCGTCGGACCTGCTGGACGCATTCAGTTCATCGGCAATCCGAACGGGGAAGACTTTGAGCACACGCTCACGAAAGTTCTGAGAGGTCGCTTCGACGCAGCCAAGGAGCGTCAGGCGGCACCAATGCTCAAGGATCTTCGCGCTCAAAAGGACGCGAAGAATTGGCGGCAGTACGAGAAGGTTGCCAATGAAATCATCGCGTTGGATCCCCGCGTGTTCATCGACGTTCAAATGGATCTCTTCGAGACTCGGATCGTCGACATGAAGCGTCGTGACCAAGCCTACGCGGCGGTCAACACGTTCATCGAAAACGCGATTGAGACGGATCCCGAGGGCATCATCCTGTTTGCGGACCACATTGTGGCCGACCCGGATATTCCGGATGAAGATCGTGACCTGGAGTTGGCGCTGAAGTCAACGAAGCAGGCGATTGAACAGTTTGACGACGCCCGGCGGCAGGCCGCGGCAATGAAGGTGATGGCGGCGGTGCACTTCAAGCGAGGTGAGAACACCGAAGCCGTATCCGTGGCGCGTGACGCATACCGACTCGCACCGGCAGATGCCAAGGACGACTACCGTGAGCAGTGGCTTGAGTACAAGCGTCAGGCCAAGGGCTGACGTGGCGGGGTTCTCGCGGCCGGCCCTGGCCGGCGAGCATCAGGTTGGTGCTTCGGTGCTTTCGGCCGACTTTGGCCGGCTCGCCGAACAGGCAGCGGCGGCGATCGATGCGGGCGCCGCGTCGCTGCACGTAGATGTCATGGACGGGCACTTCGTGCCGAACCTGTCCATGGGCCCGGCGGTCTGCGCCGCGTTGCGACGGCACCTCCCGGACGCCGTGCTCGACGTCCATCTGATGGTGAGCAGGCCCGACACGTACGCGCCGTTGTTCATTGACGCCGGCGCGAACCATGTGACCTTTCACCTGGAAGCCGACGTCGATCACTCCGCGGTTGCGGAGCGGATCCATGAGGCGGGTTGCACTGCAGGTCTCGCGATCAATCCCGACACGCCGGTGGGCGGCATGCTCAAGCTCGCAGACGCGTTCGACCTCCTTCTGGTGATGAGCGTGCACCCAGGTTTTTCCGGCCAGGCATTTATCGAGGGCGTACTTCCCAAAGTCGAGGCGATTCGTGAAGCACTCGGCTCCGAGGCGTGGGTGCAGATGGACGGGGGCGTTTCGCCGTCGACGGCCGCGGCGTGCCGGAATGCAGGGTGCAATCAACTTGTGAGCGCGTCCGCGATCTTCGGAAGCAGCGACTACGCCGCTGCAATCGCGGGTATTCGTGGTTTCTCCGCCTCCTGATATCCTCTGCGGCGTACATGGCTGAATCGACCCCACGATCCTGGAATGACGCCGACGTCGCGACCGCGACCCGCAAGAAGCCCGTCCCGGAGGGCCTGTGGGTGAGATGCGCCAAGTGCGGCGCCATGTTGTTCCGCAGAGCGCTCGAGAACAATCTCAGCGTGTGCCCCGAGTGCGACAACCACTTTCGAATCTCGGCACCCGAGCGTATTGCTCAGATTGCGGATCCCGGTTCCTTTGATGAGATTGCGTTGGATGTGCAATCCGGCGATCCGCTGGACTTCGTCGACACCAAGCCGTATCCCGACCGCCTCAAGGCGGCGAAGTCAAAGACCGGCGCCGACGAGGCAGTTCGGTGCGGATCGGTGTTCATCAAGGGACGAAAGGCAATGCTGGTCTGCATGGACTTTCGCTTCCTGGGGGGGTCGATGGGCTCCGCCGTGGGGGAGCGGATCGCCCGGGCCGTGGAGGAGGCGATTTCGCAGGATCTACCGTTGGTCATCGTGTCGGCGTCAGGCGGTGCCCGCATGATGGAATCCGGTTTGTCGTTGATGCAGATGGCCAAGACGTCGGCGGCGCTGGCGAGGTTTGACGAGGCCGGTGGGTTGTACATCTCCGTATTGACCGATCCGACTACTGGAGGCGTCACCGCGAGTTTCGCCATGCTGGGTGACGTCACGCTGGCCGAGCCCGATGCGCTCATCGGTTTTGCAGGGCCTCGGGTGATCAAGAACACAATCCGCCAGGACCTTCCCGAGGGATTCCAACGGAGCGAATTCCTGCTCGCCCACGGCTTCGTTGATCGAGTCGTGTCACGGCGGGATCTCCGAAGTGAGATCTCCAGTCTCATTGACTATGCCGGAAAGTAAACCGGCCCCTCCAATTCCTCGGGACTCTCTGCTCGTCACAGCCGCCTTGCTGGTCGCATCGGCGTGGGCGTGGTGGCTGGTGCAGCCGGGCGCGCCCGGTTTCGGGCTGTTCGGCCTGGCGATTGTCTGGCCGGCATTGCTCGTCAGGGCGGGACTGCGGGCGCGAGGCGGTTGGACACTCACCCTGATCACCTGGCTGGCCTACCTTGGCCCCTGGGCTGTCTGCCTGGAGTGGGTGCGGCATGTCTCGGTCGCCGGGTACCCGGCACTGATCGCCTACTCGGCGTTGTGGCCGGCGGTCTTCATCACGCTGGTTCGATGGATCAAGGCTGGCACGCGCCGTGTGCCATGGAGCGTGCTCGCGGGCGTGGTCTGGGTGGCCCTGGAGTACCTGCGGGCGGAGGTCGTGTTTGACGCCTGGCCCTTTCACCTTGCCGGTCACTCGCAATGGGGTGGACCGCAGGCGATGCTCGCATCAATCGGGGGGGTGTGGCTCGTGGGCTTGCTTGTCGTGTCCGCGGGCGCCGCGGTGGTGGCGCTTGTTGCCCGCCGCGGCGTGACGACATGGGACCGCGTGTGGGAAACGGCCATGCCACTTGTGCTGATTGTCGTCGGGGGTGTGCTCGCGGCGCCCAAGCCGCAGGAGGGACCGCACCTCCGCCTGCTCGGGGTGCAGACCAACCTTCCCCAGGACAACAAGATCGGCTGGTCGATCGAGCGGCAGGCCCAGGACGTCCCGGGGTTTCTTACGCTGACTGAAGCTGGCATTGCGGAGCACGAGCCGGATCTGGTTGTGTGGCCGGAGACCATGGTGCCAGGACTCGGCTTTGAGCCGACCACCTTGGCGCTCCTCGGCGACATCGGCCCGTCTGCCGATCCGTGGTTGCGGTGGCCTCGGGAGATTCTCGCGGCAGCAACTCGCAGTGGTATCCCCTGGATCGTGGGCACACCGACGTGGATGGATGTGGTGATCGAGGACGGCATGTTGGAGTCGGGCGGGCGGTACAACAGCGCGGTCCTGGTCGAGCCCGGGGGCGTGACGTCGCGGGTCGACAAAGTTTTCCTGACGCCGTTCGGCGAGACGATGCCATATGTTCGCGCGTGGCCGTGGCTTGAGTCGCTTGTGATGGATCTGGGCGCATCGGGGATGCGATTTGACCTCGACACAGGCACCGGACCCTCGCGTCTGGTGCTCGAGCTCGGTGAAGGCGGCGACTGGTGGATCGCAGTCCCCATCTGCTTTGAGGACGCCGTGCCGAGCGTGACCCGCTCCATGTGTGTGTGGGATGGGCATGTCGAGGTGGATGCGATCATCAACATCAGCAACGACGGCTGGTTCGGTGCGTCCGACGCTGGCCGGGTAGCCCACGCAACGGCTGCCGCGTGGCGAGCCGTGGAGCTGGGGCGGCCGCTGATGCGAGTTGCGAACACCGGTTTGAGTGGTGTGTACCTGCCCAATGGGACCACCCAGGACGTCACGCCCGCTCGCATGGCCACGACGCTTCTGGCAACGCTGCCGAGATACGAAGGACAGACGTTGCAAGCGTGGTGGGGCAATTGGCTCCCACGCGTGTGTCTCCTGGCGGTTGTCGTTGGATGCGTGCGCCGGTGGCGTTCGGGTGGGGCCTGACTATGATCCAAGCCATGTCATGCAAGAGCGCCGCTGCCACAGCCCTCGCCGGATCGCTGATGATCGGGTGCGCGTCGCAGCCGTCGCCGCGGCAGTCACCGCCCGGTACCGCAGTTCAGGGAGCGATTTCGGAACTCACGACGGCGAGCCGATCCGCCTCGCCCCTCGTGCGGGCCAATGCGATCGAGATGCTGCAGCCGGCCGTTGAGCCCCTCCGCGCCGCAGTGCAGCGGGGACTGGTCGATCCCAATCCCGGAGTCCGCTTCACTGCGGCAATGGCCTTGGGTCGCCAACGCCTCTGCGGTATCTCTGATCTGGCCCGCCCACTCCTGCACGATCCGTCCGCAAGCGTGCGGGCCGCAGCCATCTTCGCGTTGGCGGCGTGCGGGGACCGTGTCGATCAGGCACCGCTCGCCATGATGGTGCTCGGGGCCGATCGGGAGACGCGAGCCAACGCCGCGTTGGTGCTGGGTGAGATTGGCAATCCCTCGGCCAAGGACCTCCTGCGGGAAGCCATGCGAAGGCCGCTGCCTATGGAGGACCCCGAGGTCGTCCGGGCGTCCGAACTGGGACTCTCCGAGGCGCTCGTGCAGCTTGGCGACCGACGGCAGTTGGAGACCATCCGTGCAGCATTCTTTGCTCCGGCCTCTCAGGCCGAGTTGACGGCTCTGGCTTCCCAGATGGCCGGACGGCTGGGAGACCGCACCCTCGTGCCGGCCCTGGCGGCACTGGCGATGGCCGAGGGCCCGCGGCAGGCGGGACCTGAACTACGGTTGATTGCTGCCGAGGCGTTGGGGCGGATGGACCGAGCCATGGTGCTGCCCGGCCTGGCCATTGCTTTTTCCGGGGATGAATTGCCGCAGGTCCGCATGCAGGCGGCGGCCGTGCTCGCCTGGGACGATTCTCAGAAGGGCAGTCGGGCGCTTGAGCGGCTGCTGCAGGACCCGGAGCCCCGCGTGCGAGTCGCTGCGGCCGGTGCACTGCTGCAGCGGGATCGCTCGATGGGCCGCTGAACCGCCGCTTGGAATTGACACTGCGTCGCTGAGGACGTACAAAACGGGCTTCCCAAGGCCCCATGTCCCCTTTTGGGGGGGCCATGTTGAGAGGTAGACCGTGCATATCCTGACCAAGATTTTTGTGGTACTGGTGTCGCTCCTTGCGGTGTTCATGGTTCCGCTTGTCGTCGTTTCGACGATGAATCAGGAGCATTGGCGACGCGACGCGCTGGACATGCAGACGCAGGTTGCGGCCATGCGTGGTCAACAGCGTGCCGAACAGCAGTCCTATGTTGCTCGCGAAGCACAGATGAAGGAACAGCTGGACGCCTACAGCCAGAAGCAGCAGACGTCCATCGCCGACCTTGAGTCGTGCCGGATCGCAAGAAACGAGGCCGAGGCTCGTCTGGTGACTGCCGAGTCCCGGATCGCAAGTCAGGACGGCGTGCAGCGGACATTGGCGCAGGGCGTCAAGACGGCCGAAGAGCTCAACCGCAAGCTCGTCGCAGATCTGGAAACACTTCGCTCGACCGCGTTGGCCGCAGAACGCCGCCGCGTTGAACTTGCGGAACGCGTCGCTGAACTCGACAGTGAGTTGCAGGTGGCCGAGGCCGTGCAGCGTGCACTCCGTGAAGAGAACGCCCGCTTCAAGCGTGACCAGCGTGCGATGGACGCGACAATCAGTGAGTACGCCGCCAGATACGGTGCCGTTGAAGGTGACGTGCTGACCGCGGACGAAGGCATCGCGCCTGACCGAAACCTTGAGGCAACTGTCCTCGACGTGGCCCGCTCTCCCGAGCGGACGCTTGTTGAGATTGACGCCGGTTCCCGCGACGGTGTGCAGACCGGCTGGGAAATGACCGTCGGAGATGGCGGCACGTTTATCGGTCGGTTGCGGATCATTCAGGTGGATCTGAATCGAGCGACGGGCATTCTGACGCTGGAGAGTTCCGCACGCGGCATGGCCAAGAGCGGCCAGCGGGCCTACGCCCTGGCAGGGCAGCACTGAGCCATGAGTCGATTTGCTTCAACAGCGGCAACCAAGCCCATGCCGGACGTATTTACCGCCATCGCGGGAATAGCCGCTCTGGTGCTGGTTCTCGGAGCCTTGTGGCTCGTCATGCACAATCTCGAGTCATCGAGCAGTGGCGACGACCGGGGCGACGGCGGCGTCTTCAAGATCATCGACTGACAGGCTTGGGCTCCCGAGCCTCGACTCCCGACTATGATGCCCCGGCATCTGGTGCGGAGGGCTTTTGAATCGTGCTTGACCGACTCCTCGGCTGGTTCAGTGTCGACATGGGGATCGACCTCGGAACCTGTAATACGCTCGTGGCCGTTCGCGGCGAGGGCAT
>CAZMPA010000029.1:0-15288 GCA_964567915.1 uncultured Isosphaeraceae bacterium
GGTGACGGTGCCATCGTGCCAGTGGACATTTGTTGCGACCTGTTCGGCCATGGGGGTTGTACTCCGTTTGAATCCGTTTGAATCTGTAGGTGGACGATCAGCTGGCGACGGGCTCTGCAGCAGTCGCCCAATCGATCAGCACGTCGGCAACCTCGGGACGGCTGAACTCGGCGGGCGGACGCTCGCCTTCTGCAAGCAGCTCGCGGACCTTGGTACCGCTGAGGAAGACCTGGTCGCCCTTGATCTTCGGGAACGTCTTCGCCGACACCATGCCCTGGGCCTTGTGGCTCCATGCGGCATGCTCGAACTTGAGCGGCGTGACGGCCAGGTCACCTTCGTTCATGTCGTTGAAGATTTCCTGGGCGTCGTAGGTGCCGTAGTAGTCGCCGACACCGGCGTGATCGCGGCCGACGATGAAGTGCGAGACGCCGTAGTTCTGACGCACGAGGGCGTGCAGCACGGCTTCGCGGGGGCCGGCGTAACGCATGGCGGCGGGCATGACGCTGAGCATCGTGTACTCGGGAACGAAGTAGTTCTCGATGATGGTCTCGTAGCACTTCATGCGGACGTCCGCGGGGATATCGCCGGGCTTGGTCTCGCCAACGAGCGGGTGGATGAGCAGGCCGTCGCAGATCTCAGTGGCGCACTTGCAGAGATACTCGTGAGCGCGGTGGATCGGATTACGAGTCTGGAACGCAGCAACGGTGGACCAGCCCTTCTCCTCGAACGCGGCGCGGGTCTGGGCGGGCGTGAGGCGGTACTCGGTGAACTGCTCGCCGGGCTCGTGCTCGGGCGTCACCGTGATCACGTGGATGTCGCCACCAACCAGCCAGTTGCCTTCGTCCATGACGGCCTTGACGCCCGGGTGGGCCTCGTCGGTCGTGCGGAAGACGCCGGGCATCTCGATGTCGCGGTCGTGGGCGTAGATCTCGGCCACGTCCATGACGGCCATCAGTGTGCCGTCGCTGTGATAGAGCGCGGCTCGGCCGCCCTCGGTCAGCGTGGCCTTGACGTCGTCGCAGACGGCCAGCGTCACGGGGATCGGGAAGACGGTGCCGTTGGCAAGCCGCATGTCATTGCAGATCGACTCAAAGTCGGCCTTGCCGACGAAGCCGGTCAGGGGGCTGAAGGCGCCGATCGCGATCATCTCGAGATCGCAGGCCTGCTTCGCGGAGAGTTCAACCTTCGGCAGTCCGGCGGCCTCCTCACGGAGCGTCGCGGCGTCGGCCTCAGACACGATTCGGTTGACGAGGGTCCCGCCATGCGGGGGAACGAGCGATCCTGCGGACATGGTTGACTCCAAAAATCGGGGGGAAAAGGGCGATCGTAGAGACAACGTCGCCCACATGGGCGAACACCTGCGAGTAAAGCGTGAAAAATGTCACTGGGGGCCTCGCAAGAGGCCGTCAGAGGGGGTCGCGCAGGCCCCTGCCATCCCCCGCTCCCGACCTACTGCGGGCGACGCGGACGGCCCTCGCCCCGCTGGCCTCGGCGTCCCCGTCGGTCCTTCCCTGCGGCCCGTGCTGCCTTCAGTGCCTCGGGGTCCGAGAGCGCTGCGCGAAAGGCGTCCTGCTGCGACGGCGACAACGCTTCCCACAAGACATCCTGCACCTCGTTGATTCGTTTGGCCATGGCCTCCCGGCCTGCCCGATTCGCCTTCTTCGCCGCATCTCGCTCGGCGGCCGACCCGTCACTCTGGCCCCGCCGACCCTTGCGAAGCGATCCCATTTCCTGTTGAAGCTCGCGGATCTGTTTCTCCGCCTCGACCTTCTGTGTCGGCGTGAGATCGAGCGAGAGGTAGACCGCAGCCCACGTCCTTGGATCGACCTTGGACGCCTGCCCCGCCATGGCAGCCTTGATCAACTTCTCTTTGGTGTCCCCGCCTTCGATCCACAGCCGAATCATCTCAATCTCGGCGTCGCCCAGATGCGCGTCCTCCGGAGGCATGACGTCCTCGTGCCCTTCCGGAAGCGACACACGCTTGAGCAACTCGCTCTGCTCCGGGCTCCCGGGAACAACCACCCAGTCGCGGCTGTCGCCTTCAAAGATTGCTTCCACCGGCACGACCCGCACGCCAGCCTTCTGCTTCTCGGGCCCATGACAACTTCCGCATCTCGCCTGGAGGATCATCTGGACGCCGGTGGGCTGCATGGCGCCGCCAAGACCACTGCGCATGCCCGGCCGTTGGTCATCACGCGTCGTCGATTGCACGTCCGGGCCGGCCAGCGGTGCCTCACCCCCACTTCCGCTCCCTCCCGATCGCGCAACGCTTGCGGGATCCGTCGGATCAGCGACCGGCTCAGCGGCTGAGAGTACACAAGCGAAACACACAAATCCGGCGACGATCGGCATCGACATGATCACAGTCTCCATGGCCCTCCACGCGCCGCGTCCGCGGCGGCCCGCCGAGCGGCCCGATACCATCCTACGGCTCGGGACCAGCCACCATCCCCGCACAGGAGCCCACCGTGCCGCTGCAGGAATCAGACGTTTTCGAGGCACTTCGCGGAGTCGAGGACCCGGATCTCAAGAAAGATCTGGTCAGCCTGGGCATGGTTCAGCAGGTGAGCATTGATGGCGATCGCGTCGCCACCACAATCGAACTCACAACGCCAGCGTGCCCCATGAAGGACCGCATCGAGGCCGACATCAGGGCGGCCATCAACGCCGCAGCCGCAGCCAGGCAATTGCCGCAGCAGACAGTCGCGGTCTCGTTCACTGCAGCGGCGACCGTGCAGGATCGCGACGTGCTGCCCGGCGTCAAACACGTCATTGCCGTGGGCGCAGGTAAGGGAGGCGTCGGCAAATCCACCATCTCCACGCTGCTCGCGCTTGGCCTCAGCCGGCTCGGCGCCTCGTGCGGCCTGCTCGACGGAGACATTTACGGGCCATCGCTCGGAACCATGCTCGGGCTGGACGACCTCGACGCCATGGCGCAAGGCAACACGCTCGTGCCGTTCGACGTGCACGGCATCAAGTCCATGACCATCGGAAAACTGGTCGACCCGGAGAAGCCGATGATCTGGCGGGGCCCCATGGCGCACAAAGCGTTTTCGCAGCTCCTCCTCCAGACCGACTGGGGCACGCTCGATTACCTGATCGTCGACCTGCCGCCCGGAACCGGCGACGTTCCACTCTCGCTGGCGCAGGCGCTGCCCCTTTCGGGCGCCGTCATTGTGGGCACGCCGCAGCGAGTCGCGCTGGACGACGCGCGCCGCGCGGTGCGGATGTTTGGAGAACTGGGCGTGCCCATCCTTGGCCTCGTCGAGAACATGAGTTGGTTCATCGCCGACGACGGACGTGAGTACGACATCTTCGGCCGCGGCGGCGGTGAAGCAATGGCCACCGATATGGACCTGCCGTTCCTCGGCCAGATGCCCATGCACATCGACATGCGCAAGCACGCCGACGCAGGGACGCCGCTTGCCAACTTTGAGATTCGCGACGAGATCACAGCCGCCATCGAACACATGTCGGGCGAACTGGCCCGCCGCGTCTCGATGGCCGCAGCACAGTCGCCCACCCAACCGACGATCAGCGTGCGTTGACGCTCACCCGATCATCACCATCAACATGGCCATGACGATGCCGTTTGAAACACCGTGCATCGCGGTGGGCGCGATGATGCTGCCTCGCCATTCGCGGGCCAGGCAGAACGCAACGGCGAGACCCATGAGGGCGGGCACGGCCAACAAGCCCTGTGGGTGAATCACGGCAAAGACCAGCGAGGTCAGTCCTGCAGAAACGGCCACACTTGCCCAGAGCTTTGTGCGTCTGGTGGCAGACCGAAGTTGTCGGTACAGAACGCCGCGAAACATCGTCTCCTCCACGATGGGCGCTGCGATGCTCGCGACCATCAGCACCTGCACGCGAACCGGCCAGCCGCCCGCGGCCAGTTCATTGACGATCGGGTGCGCCGCTGCACCGGCCCCTTCGTCCGGGGCTGCGAGCAGGATGAGAATCATGGAGATGCCCAGGCCGATGCCCGCAATTGGAATGGCCGCGGCGTAGCCGAGCAGCCCACAACCAAGTTCCACTGCAACGCCCTTGCCCGCCGTCCACCCGATGTCTCGTTGAACCTGCGCCCAGGGAATTCCTCTCAGCGTCGGCCATGCAAGGGCGGCGAGGCTGGCGAAGAAGGCGACGAATGTCACCAGCATGGTCCAGCCGGCAGGCATGTTCATGGCAACGGCTGCAGCGCCAATCATGATCACCTGAAAGACCACCAGCCAGACAGCAAAGGTCTCCGCGTAGACGCCGTCCCGGCCCGTTGCCAACCCCAGTTGAACGGGCATTCGTCCGCTGAAAGCCCGCACCGCGCCGAGCACGAGCAGCACCAGGCCAAGCACGCCGACGCCGCCCAGGACCAGCACCACCAGCGTCAGCCCGACCATCATCGCTGCGGCGCTCTCGAAGGCGGGCGCAACCCGCTCTCGCCGGGCTTCTTCGTCGGGCAGGGACGCTGCGACCGCGAGCCGCCCAAACCAGCCAAGCGACGACTCGACCCGGTCCAGCACACGCTCGCTGGCATCTCCTGCGTACACCCGGTCGAGGTCGGCCAGGGCCGCCGCCTCGGATTCGGTCGGCTCCATACCAGCCTCGGCCATTTGCCGCTGCACGGATGCCACGACAGCCATCCCTTCGTCGGGGCCGCCGAGTGCCGCCGCCACTGCCGAAAGCCGCAGTTGGCGGGCCGGCGAGGCATGCCCCATCGCCGCCTGAAGGGCCAGTTCTCCCGAGCCCGGGGCCAGGGCCTCCTGGGCCAGCACCAACCTGGACTCAATCTCCAGCATGGCGTTCCCGCCCCCCTCCGGGGCCTCCTCGGCCTGACCACGCATGACCATGACCATGACCATCAGGACGCCCGCGAGGGCGGCGATCACCGCCCAAGCCACGGCAGGGAAGGTGCGGATGGGGCCTGAGGGCGGAATCTGGCCTGTGGGCATGCGGGTAGACTAGCCGCTGAGACCCCTTCGGGGGGCCGTCCGGAGGTTGACACCGAGGGTGTGTCGGGTATCCTGCCCGATTCGCTGCGGTCCGCCGCAGCCTTGCTGTATTCAGGGATTCCGCAGTCGCACCATTGGGACTGCACGCGGAACTGGAGATGTTGCTCATGCCCCGTCAAACGACCTTCCTCAAGCCCTCCGAAACCACATGCGCCTGGCGGCACGTCGATGCCGACGGGCAGGTGCTTGGGCGGATGGCGGTCGAGATTGCCCGCGTGCTCATGGGCAAGCATCGCCCGGACTGGACCCCCCACGTCGACTGCGGTGACTTTGTCATCGTGACGAACGCCGAAAAGATCGTGCTGACAGGCCGCAAAGCCGAGCAGCGGATGGTCAAGTCGTACAGCGGCTACCCCGGCGGACTCAAACTGCGAAGCGTCGGCTCGGTGCAGGAGAAGCACCCCGAACGAATCGTTGAGCAGGCTGTTCGCCGCATGCTGCCCAAGACTCGGCTCGGCCGGCAGATGTTCCGCAAGCTCAAGGTCTACGCGGGTGCCGAGCACCCACATTCAGCACAAGCCCCGACGCCGCTCTGCGGCTGATCCACCTATCGATTCACAGACGCGTCTCGTGATGAGACGTCCATCCGACGAGAACCGACCCGATGACCGAGGACACGCCCAACACCGACCCCACCCCGACCGAAGCAGCGCCGGGCTCCCCCCCCCCCCCCCAACCCCCCCCCCCCCCCCCCCCCACCCCCCCCGCCCCAACCCCCCGCCCCCCGAGGCCATCGAGCCGCTTCCGTCGGAACTGCTGACCCCCGAGGTCGAAGCAGAAGTCCCCGCCGCCACGCCGACAGCAGGCGGATGGTTCTGGGGCACTGGCCGGCGAAAGGCCTCTGTCGCCCGTGTTCGCGTGCGAGGCGGCTCGGGCGAGTTCAAGGTGAACGGCCGTGACATGACCGAGTTCTTCACCGAGGAACGCGATCACAAAAACATCGGCGCCGTACTTGCTGCCACCAACACAACTGGGGGCGTCCAGGTACACGTCAAGGTCCATGGTGGCGGCTACACCGGCCTGGCCGGAGCCATCATTCTGGGCCTGGGCCGAGCGTTGATGCGGTATGACGGCTCGCTCGAGCCGGTCCTTCGCGACCGCGGCTTCCTCAGCCGGGACCCCCGCCGCGTCGAGCGGAAGAAGCCCGGACAGCCGGGTGCCCGCAAGCGGTTCCAGTTCTCCAAGCGTTGAGCCAACGAGCTTCTTCCGACTGGCCTTTGCAGGTCAACCCTCTGGAGATCGCATCTTCAGGACGAGGTTGCGGTGCGCCGCCGCGGCGAGCGCGGCCACTTTCTGCCGGCTGGACCTGCGGGTCGCCGCGATCTCCGCGATGGTGCGGGGGGCGTCGCCGCTGAACCCCCACTGCGCGGTACACACGGCGGCCTGATCGCCCTTCAGATACTTCGCGGCCGACGCCCAGCGAGGATCGGGGAGCACGTCCGGCCACCGTGACAGCGATGCCAATGGGATTGACACAGCTTCGGTGTGCCGCGCCGAAGCATGGCCAGGGTCGACGGCCCGAATGCCAGCGAGCATCTGATCAACGGCCGCTCGAACCCGGGCATGCAACCGACCGAACGCATCAACCGCCTGCCGGTCGAGTACGTCGGCAATGAGATCCACACCCCGACCCAGTACGAGCCGCTGAATGTCGCTCGGCATCGTGGACGGCGGACGCCCCAGGCGCGATCGCACCGCTCGGTGGACATCGCTGCTCAGTGACAGCATCAACCGCCAGCGAAGCAGGGCCATCCACCTCAGATCCGTCTCGATTCGATCCACCCGGTCGACAGCAGGCTGCGGGCCGAGTGCTGCGACGCCGCGGCGAACGCGGCGAAGCAACATGTGAGCCGCTGCGAGCACGTCCGGACCGGCCTGATCAACCTGGCCCGGCTCAAGTGACACGGCGGCTGCCCAGTGCGGAAGGTCCGTCGCCACTCCGCCAGACTGAAGGAGGGTGTCTGAGTCCGGCCCATCATCTTCGCACCGCTTCAACGATGCGGCAATCGCTCGAACGCGTTCGGCCCGCCACCGAATGGCAGCGCGATGGGCCGTAGGACCGCTCACACCAAGCCGCGCCGCGACGGTCTCACTCGGAATCCCTCGCCGCTGCGCACGTGCCGCAAGACAGCCCTCCCTCGCTGCGAGTCGCCCCCGCCCGGGAAGCCGCAGCTGCCCCTTCGCGACCGCGCGGCGAAGGACCGACCGAATGGCCTGCTCAGAGCGATCAGGACACTTCGGCGCAATGGCGCGAACTGTCTGCTGCATGGTGGACAGCGGCTGGGCAGCTCGCGCCAAGTCGATGATGACCGCAGCGTCGGTCGCCGGACATACCCGACCGATGATGTGCGCTGAGCGAGATTCCCTGAACCAGTCCAGCATGTCCTGCGTGCAGACCAATCGAAGCGATCCGTCCTGCATTCGGCCGTACCGCATCAGCAGCCCGAGCCGCCGGATCCGAACCAGCGTCCGGCGCGACACACCCAGCGCGGTGGCAACGTCGTCAAGCCCGAGGTAGTCGGCATCCGCCCCAGCCACATCGATCGGCACCCGCCTGCTGATCCGCTGCACCATGGTCACCAGGTCGGCGAGCAGCGCCTCCCCCGCAACCGACTCGACGCCACCGGGCGGATCGGATTTCCACCCGGTCAACCTGTATGTGATGAATGCAACGGGGTAAGCGAGATCGACGTCAATTCCACGCACCATCGATTCGGCCGACTCGATGAGCCGCTCGCGGGCCTCGTCCGACGCCCAGGAGAGTTGGCGATGAAGCTCGCCGACGACGCCGCAGCGAAATGCAGCTGCGCGTGGCATTCAAAGCGTCAGCGGCTTCGGCAATGTGCGTTCGGGCACCACGCCATGCATGACACATCGGTCGAGGAAAGTCTGCAGACCCCGCCGCTCGCGTTGTCCAAACGTGTATCGAATGTGCGCGGAGAGATAGTCTCTCGCGGCCTCCCTCGACCAGCCGTGGCTCCTTGCCTCGTCTGACACGATGACCTGCAGGCGATGGCGATTGAGGCGTAACTGGCGGTCAAGAACCCGCCCTGCGCGGCGAAGACGATCGTCGTCTCCTGCGCGGCCCATCCATACTGCAAAGATGAACGGCAGGCCAGTGTGCTGCTTCCAGACCTCTCCAAGATCAACCTGGTGAGGCCACGCATCCGAATCCCGGGTGGGACCGACCACCTTGTCTCCGATCAGGAGCTCGGCCTCGATCTCTTCGCTGGAGTCAAGCGGCACAAGCTCGGGGTCGTGCTTCCAGACCTCGGCAAGCAGCACGCGAAGCAATGCGATGGATGTGTGGCTGTCGGTGTCGCAGTGAATCCGCGTCACTTCATTGAGCGGTTTGCGAGCAAACACCCGGACGGTCAGTGTCTCGCCGTCACAGCCCAGCGGCGCCACGGGAAGCCACGCGACGTCAAACGGAGCCGTCATGAGATCGATCGCGCTGCAGAGCGCCACATCAACTGCCTGATCGCTCAGCAGGCCAATCAGCTCACTCGGCGGCGCAGGCGTCACAGCCCAATTCGAGAGTCCGTCCAGCCCAGCGACAATCGGCCGAGCATTGAGAAACCGCACGACGCCCAGATGCGTCGGCTCGGCGGCGACTTCCGGCCCTGCAACACGTTGGAATTCAAGCACCGACATCCACGCAGGGTATCGCAAGCGGCGTGGTCACTTGGCGGCATTCGGCAAGACCGGGCCGGCTACACGGCCTCAGCCGCCGTCCAGTCCGAGCACTCCCCGGCCGGCTCGAGCCGAGAGACGCCGACGCGGCGCACGCGGGGGCCGATTCCCACCAGCAACTGGTGCGGGCTCACGCCGCAGGACGCTGCAAAGCCGGCAAGGCTCGTCGGGCCCGTATGCGTCGCTGAGATCAACTCGACTTCGCGGCCCACACAGGCGTCGGCGGCCTCCCCAAGTTCGCCGAGGTCAATCGCGCACTGATCCATACTGACTGCGCCGACAATCGGCACGTGCGCAGCGGTCGCCATGTGCTGACCGAGGTGCTGGCCGAGGTGCTTCATGACGGCCACCGACGCCCCGGCCTGGCCGGACGTAGCGCCCGCCGCGTGAGGAACACCGTCGGCGTAGCCAACTGGAATGATTCCAATCGTCGTATCACGCTGAGCTGTCCACGACCCGCCATACCCGACCGCCGCCCCGGCCTGAACGCCGTGGACATGGGTGATTCGGGTTCTCCATCGCACGGCTGGTGTCAATTGAGATGCAAACGTCGCAGCAAGCGACGCGTCCCCGGGGATCGTGCCGCTCCACCCCAGACCGATACGAACAAGATCGTGGTGCAGCGAGGCACCTCGAATGGATGCCGAAGTCGCGGCCGCATGCACCCTGCACCCTGCGGGGAGCCGACCGGCGTGGTGCACCGCCGCTCGCAACCGAGCGTCTTCCAGATGCGTCCGTTCGGCGTCGTGGCCTGCCGCTGTGAACTGCGCCATCACGCCGGCCAGATCAACGCTGGAACTCGACGCCGCCGCCGCAATCAGCGTGGGGGCATCCTCGACAGGTACGCCGCCGCGCCGCATGCCGACATCCACCTCGACATGCACGCGTACGGGCGTCGAGCCAGGTCGAGCGATCCCCACCACCTCCCGCAGTTGCCGATGGTCATGGAGCACCAGCTCGGCCCGGCCGTCCAGCAGCGGCGGCGTCAGGGGGTGAACCGGCGTCAAGCCACGAACCGGCCCCAGTACGAGAATGGGGACCTCCACCTGCTCCCGAAGAAGCTCCAAAGCCTCCTCAACCCGAAAGACAGCCAGCATGTCCACGCCTGCGTCAACCAGCGCGGTCGAGACGCGGACGGCCCCAAGGCCGTAGGCGTCGGCCTTGACGATGCCACAGCATGCCGTATCGACGCCGACATGGCGTTTGAACGCCTCGGCATTCCTGCCGATAGCGGCGAGATCGACATGAAGAAGACTGTCCGATTGCATCCGTGCGGGCCCGTGCCTTGGTTGTATCGACCCGTGTCTGATCCTACCATGAGCGCCGTGGAACGAACGCGGCCGAATAGGCGGGCGCTGAAGCCCGCATGATCGGCACCAAATCCTCATGAGCGAGATATTCGATACCACACGCTCCTTCGCGGATCTCGGCCTGCGTCCGGAGGTGCTCTCGGGCATTGAAGAGGTGGGCTTTGAGCACCCGACCCACGTCCAGGCCGAACTGATTCCCCTGGCGATCAGCGGGCGGGACGTGATGGGCCAATCCCGAACGGGAACCGGCAAGACCGCCGCATTCGGCCTGCCCATCCTGCACCTGCTTGAACCGGGCGATGCCTTCGGGGCGTTGTGTCTGGTGCCAACCCGGGAACTTGCCATTCAGGTGGCCCGTGAGATGGACGTGCTGGGCAAGAACACCGGACTACACAAGCTCGCCGTCTACGGCGGCCAAAAGATTGAGATTCAGGCCAAGCGGCTGCAGCGGCGGCCGGAGATCATCGTCGGCACGCCAGGCCGCGTCATGGACATGAATCGCCGCGGCCTGTTGCCATACGACCGACTCCGCATCGCCGTGCTCGACGAAGTCGACC
Organism: uncultured Isosphaeraceae bacterium; assembly: GCA_964567915.1. Taxonomy (GTDB): domain Bacteria; phylum Planctomycetota; class Phycisphaerae; order Phycisphaerales; family SM1A02; genus UBA12567. The sequence continues at coordinate 10,567 of CAZMPA010000029.1, forward strand.
GCATGCTGGACATTGGGTTCCGTGACGACATCCGCAAAATCCTCGGAACGATCAAGCACAAGCACCAGACTGTTTTTGTGTCGGCGACGATCTCGGACGAGATCGAGCGACTCGCCCGCAAGTACATGAAGAACCCGGAGAACCTCTCCACGGTCGACGCCAAGAGCCTGACCGTATCCCAGGTCAATCAGACCTTCGTCACCGTGCAGCCATGGGACAAGCGTCGAATGCTGCGGCACGTGCTGCAGGCCGAGGAGCCGGAACTCGGGCTCGTCTTCTGCCGAACAAAGGCGACGGTCGACAAGGTCGCCAAGGATCTTCGAGATCACAAGATCAACGCGCAAGCCCTGCACGCGGACATGCACCAGAGCAAGCGGAACCGGGTCATGGAGCAACTTCGCACCGGACAGTTGCACATTGTGGTGGCATCAGACGTCGCGGCTCGAGGCATCGACGTCGACGGCATCACACACGTCTTCAACTACGACATTCCCGAAGACCCCGAAGTGTACGTGCACCGCATCGGCCGAACCGCGAGAACAGGTCGAAGCGGCCAGGCCATCATGTTTGTCGAGCCGGAACAGGGTGCGCTGCTCGACGGTGTTGAACGACTCACAAACGTCGAGATCTCAGAGGTCCTTCACGGCGACTTCGAGCCCGGACCGGTCCCACGCAACGTCCGCGAGAAGCGGTCCGAACTCGACCGCGAGCGAGAAGAGAATCGCAAGAATCTCGGCCGCACCATCACCGACGCCCCGAGCGAGGACATCGCCAAGGACGCCAACCGCTTTCCAGGCGGCATCGTCCCCAAGGCCCTGCCCAAGAAGCGAATGGGCGGACGAGTCCGCGGCCGCAGGAGATGAGCCCGGTCGTCCACGTGCTTCCCGAGGTCGGCGAGGCGCTCGCCGCCGGCAAGGCGGTCGTCCTGCTGGAAACTGCCGTGCTGACCTGCGGCCTGCCGCGTACACCCTGGCAGGCCCAGCATGGACCGCGTCCGGATCATCTCGATGCCGGCGATGCCGTTCACCTCGGCACGGTGCGGGCCATGGAGCGGGCCATTGGCGCGGCGGGCGCGGTGCCTGCTGTCTCGGCCATCCTCCATGGCACGGCCCGCATCGGATTGACGCAGCAGGAACTCGAAGCGCTTGCGGCCGACGAATCGGCAGGTAAGGCGTCTACGGCAACGATGGCCGTCCCCATGGCGGGCGGTGGCTCCGCTGGCACAACGGTATCGGGCACACTCAGACTCGCCGCCGCGGTCGAGGGCCCCGCGCCTTGCGTGTTCGCGACCGGAGGGATTGGCGGCGTCCACACCGGGTGGCCCGCCAACCTCGACGTATCGGCTGATCTTGGCGAGCTTGCCCGCGCACGCGTCTGCACGGTGTGCGCGGGCCCGAAGTCGATCATCGATGCCACCGCGACGAGTGAAGTGCTCGAGTCGCTGGGCGTACCGGTGCTCGGACTTGGCGTCGACCGCATGCCCGGCTTCCAGTCCCCCGCCGCCGGCGATGCGCCCGCAGTGACGCGGGTCGAGAGCGCCGCGCGAGCCGCCGCCGTGGCGGCCGCGCACTGGCGGCTGCCGGGAGCGGGCGGCCTGCTTGTCGTCCAGCCGCCACCCCCCGCCCACGCCATCGACGCGGACGTGCTGCGCGGCATCGCTGCGGAGGCTGAAGCCGAGACGACTGCCACGGGACCAGCCCGCACGCCAGCCTTGCTCGATGCCATGGCGCGGTGCTCAGGGGGCGACACGCTTCGATGCAACGTGGACCTGCTTGTGTCCAATGCGCACGCCGCCGCCGATATCGCCACGTCACTCGCTGAATCGTGTGCGTGAGCAGGCGCCTGAGCGGGCCCTCAGGCAAGGCCTGCTATACTGACCCCGCACGCCCAGTTGGGCCGTGCACCCGGACCAATTCACGCGTTGATCCTGATCGGCGACGCCGCACGTCGCCGTGATACCCGCGGAGCATTGATGGCAGAAACCTGCACAGGGATCCTGGAGTGGCACTCCGCCAACGAGTGCAAACTCCGCCAGTTCGAGAACGGCATCGTCGTGGACGCAGCCGATCCAACTGTCCCCACGCCAATCGCCGAGGAGTTTGAGCTGCGGCCCGGACAGGAAATCACCGCAACGGTCATTCACAAGCGTCCGAGACGGCGATCTGGCAAACGGCGTGGCCCTCCCCGCGCCGTCGTGGAGTCGGTCGTCAAGATTGAGGGTCTCGAGCCAACCGAGTGGGCGGCTCGCAAGCCGTTCGAAGAGCTCATCCCAATCGACCCGCAGCCTCGCATGAGCCTGGAGTATCCGGGTTGCCCTGCGGCATGCCGTCTGATCGACCTCTTCTGCCCCATCGGCTACGGCACCCGCGGTCTGATCGTGGCGCCGCCGAAGGCCGGCAAGACGGTGCTGCTTCAAAACATTGCAGCTGGCATCAAGCACAATCATCCCGACGTCGAGGTGGTCGCCTTGCTCATCGACGAACGGCCCGAAGAGGTCACCGACTTCCGACGCAATGTGCCGGCGCAGGTTCTGGCGTCGTCCAATGACGAAGACATCGAACGGCACATCACGCTGGGGCAGACGGCCGTCGATCGCGCTCGCCGCATGCTGGAAGCCGGCCGCGATGTCGTCGTCCTGCTGGACTCGCTGACCAGGCTCGGCCGCGCCTTCAACAATTCGCGAAGTCACGGCAACAGCGGCCGCACGATGAGTGGCGGCCTGGACTCACGAGCCCTTGAGGTCCCCAAGCAGATGTTCGGCTCGGCCCGCAATGTCGAGGGCGGCGGATCGCTCACGATCATCGCGTCCTGCCTCGTGGACACCGGCTCCAAGGCGGACCAGGTGATCTTCGAAGAGTTCAAAGGCACCGGCAACATGGAACTCATCCTCGACCGGTCCATCTCTGAACTGCGACTGTTCCCCGCAATCAACCTGGCCGCCTCGGGCACGCGCAAGGAAGACCTGCTGCTCGAGCCGACGGAGTTCAAGACCGTGACGGCACTCCGCCGCAGGCTCATGAGCATGAAGCCGTCCATGCAGATTGAGCAGCTCCTGAAGGCCCTCGAACGATTCCCAACAAACGCGGATCTTGTACGAGGCTGAGTTGAGCGCTCAGCAGGACAAGGCGGTTCGCTCGCAGGCTCAGGCCATGCTTCGCGCCGGACAGTTTGACGACGCGGAAACGCTTCTGCGAGACCATGTCGCCCGCCGCAAGAATGACCACGAGGCGATGGCATTGATGGCGCAGCTTGCGACCATCGGGAGGCGGTACGATCAGGCCGAGTCGCTCATCATGCGGGCCCTGCGGGGGGACCGTAAGCGGGCGGATTACCACGCGCTGTACGCCGAATTGCTAACGACCCAAGGTCGCTTTCGTGACGCGCTGGCGCGGTACGACCAGGCCCTCAAAGCCGCGCCGGACTACGAGGCTGCCGTCGCTGGCAAGGCAGAGGTCTACCTCCGCATGGGCCAGCCAGAGAAGGCCCTTGATGTTGCGGAGCGAGGGCCAGATCGGCCCGGCACAGCCGTTCCCCGCGCCCGGGCGGCCGACGCCGCCACCCTCGCGCGGAGACATCTTCCAGCCACCGAGGCTCCCACCGATGTCCAGCGAGGCCTCTGGTTCGTACTCGGGCGTGCGGAAGCGGCGTCGGGGCGGCATCTGGAGGCAGCGGAAGCGTTTCAATCGGGCAATGAACGCTCAGCCCGAGGCTGGACGCCGGACGCAGATGAGCGGCGGAATCAGGTGCTCATGGAGGCGTTTACGCCCGAGTCGCTTCCCACGCTGCCGCGGGCCGGGAATCAGGACGATCGCCCGGTCTTTGTCGTCGGCCTGCTCCGCAGTGGCTCCACGCTGGTCGAGCAGATTCTTGATGCCCATCCGGAGGCCGTGGGCGTCGGCGAGATTGAGACGCTCCCCCACCTCATCGTCGGCATGCAGCAGACGCTCGCAGCGCGGCTCCCCTGGCCTGAGCTCCTGGCTGAAACCAATGAGGTTGGTCTGTCGAAGATCGCCAATGCCTATCTGTCCGAGTTGGATCGCCTCGCGCCGGGGGCGAGGCGGGTCATCGACAAGCAACTCGGCAACTTCATGCACCTTGGAGCGATTCAACTGCTCTTCCCGTCCGCACGCGTCATCTGGTGTACCCGGCATCCCATGGACCTCGGGCTCTCGTGCTGGGAACAGAAGCTGCCTCCGGGGACGAATCCATGGGCCGCCGACCTGACGAGCATCGGGCAGACGTGGCGTCTGACCGAGGCCCTGATGCAGCACTGGAGCGACACGCTCGACGTGCCCCTGCTTCAGGTCCGATACGAGTCGCTCGTCGAGAGCCTCGACGCCGAGGTCCACCGCATCCTCGACTTCTGCGACCTGCCGTTCGACCCCGCCTGCCTTCGGTTCTGGGAGACCGGGCGGACGGTACTCACGCTGAGCAGCGATCAGGTCCGCCGCCCCGTCTACGCCTCCTCGGTTGGCCGGCACGCCGCCTGGGGCGAGCACCTGTCGCCGCTCCGGGAGGCCCTTGGGGACGCCGTGGATCAGTACGAGACGGGAGGCTGAGCCTGCAGGGAAACGAACAAGCCCCAACGAACGAGCGAAACGAACCAGCCCCAACGAGCAAGCCCCAACGAAACACCCCCGCGGACGAATCCGCGGGGGTGCTTGAGTGTTGCGTGGGATGAACCCAGTCGCGGGACGGACCCGCACGAGCTCACTCAGCGAC
>CAZMPA010000030.1:0-4487 GCA_964567915.1 uncultured Isosphaeraceae bacterium
CCGACTGAAGTTCATTGAGCCGGTTCTGCACCTCTTTGTGGAGTGACTTCCCGAGGTCGCTGCGACCGGTCGTCAGAATGTCGTCAAGAGACAGGGTGGAAAACAGCCGCGTCGCTTCAGACGACGCCACTGCCCGAAGGATGCGTTCGCGATCATCGAGTGGCTGCCGTCTTGCGCGGCGATCAGAACCGAATGACAGGTAGCGGAGCAGCCCACTCGGGCCACCAGATTCCCCGGAATCGACCCGCCAGCCCAATGTGATTCTCGCGCGAATGAGCGACCATCGCCCGTCGGTCGTGGAGTCCTCGGCATCGGGCTTCTGCTGCACAAGGCTGGCCGCGGCCTCACCCATCACAGACGGGCGGACAATGAATTGTGCGTCCTTGGCCTTGTTCACCAGTGGCAGCGGCTTGGCCCAGTTGTCATAGGGAAGCTTGCCAGACTCACTCGGCTCAAGTGGGGCCTCGCCGGGTGTGACCGGCACCGTTCTGATCTCGGTCACATCATGCAGTGACGCGTACTCAATCGGCCAGGGCAACTTCCAGAATGCGCCCGGACGTTGAACGGCGGCGTCTCCCTCGCCGATGATGCGGCCGGAACGAAGGCGCAGGCCTTCCTGCCTGCCTCCGACAACAACAAACATGCTCATCACCAGCAGCGAGACGATCGACAATCCGCCAAGCCAGACCCCACTGCGAAGCACCAACTGGTAGCCCCACGAACTGGAAATGTCGAAGCCGAACTGATAATTGACGGCCTCATTGATGGATCGAATGAACGAGTCCGGTCGGGACAGAAGGCTGAGCGTCCGCGAGTCGAATGCGACTCTTGGGTATTCGCCTGCCACGCGTGGGCGGTACATGTTCAAGATGAACGCCAGGACGACCTCGATCGCGACGGCGAACATGAAGATGGCGACGCCCCAGGCGATGCCCTCGATGACGTTCGAGAGGTCGAAGAAACGGAACACGACCCCCACCGCGACCGCCATGAAAACGACGGAGTTGCCGACCATGATGCCGGCAGCCGCGCGAAGATTCTTCCATGCCCCAAGCTCTGCCATGCCCGCGAGGTAGCGTGAGAAGATGAAGGAGATCACAGCGAAGGCGAGCTCGATGGCGACCATCCAGCCCAAGTGATCCGTCATGCGGAACACGGCCTCGGACTCCCCTGATGCCGTCGCGTTCAGAAAGTGAATGATTCGCCAGCCGGCGATCACGAGTCCAGCCGCAAACGCGATGCTCACGACGGGCAGGATCCATCGGTACAGGAGCCGAAGTCGCCGAGCCCCCAGCCCCGCCCCGCCTTCGAAGAGCGCCGTGTCGCCCGCCGCTTCAATGAGTTCACTCGTCTCGAGCGCTTCGAGACGCTCAAGGCGGTGCTGGTTGCTCACGACAAGCAGTCCGGCCCAGACGACCAGAGAGACCAGGGCCCAGAGCGAAGCGATGACGCTCGCCGAATCGCCCAATGACAGCCCGATGACCAGAAGAACCGTGCCGAATGCGGCCTGAAGGGCGAACCCGAATCCCACAACGTGGGTGGCCCGCTGATAGGCAAGGTGGTCGACTCTCATCCTGCTCGTTGAACTCCTGTGTGGGCGGGACCGATCCCCCCCCGGCCGCGATCAAAGCGGGCTCCCAGTCGTCTACGCATCTGGGCGACCCGTCAGTTCATGTCGGGCGGGCAAAATATCACGTTCCTGCGAACTTCGTCGGGACGCCGGGCGTCCTTCCTCAAAGCTGGGCAGGCCCGCTCCCGGCTACGATGCCGCCCCGATGTTCACTCAGATCCTCGCCATCTCGCGAAACACCTTCTTCGAGAGCCTCCGCCAGCCGATCATGCTGGTCGTCACGGGGGCTGCGGCGTTGATGCTCGTGCTGAGCAATCCGCTTGCAGCCTTCACGATGGGCGACGATCAGCGGATGCTCATCGATCTGGGCCTGGCCACCATCTTTCTGGCCGCCGCGGTCCTGGCCGCCTTCCTGGCCACCAACGTCCTGAGCCGGGAGATCGCAAACCGGACGGCGCTGACCGTCGTGGCCAAGCCGGTCCCAAGGCCGGTCTTCATCCTCGGCAAATACATCGGCGTGCTCGCAGCACTGCTCGTTGCTGTGTTCGCATTGACCCTGGCGTTCATGCTCGTGGAGATGCACTCGGTTCTTCAGACGGTTCGCGACCCAATCCACGTCCCCGTGATGATCTTCGGGTTCGGAAGCGTTGTGCTGGCAGTCGGCGTCGCGATCTGGTGCAACTTCTTCTATGGCATGTCATTTACGAGCACCGTGCTGTGCGTGTCCGTCCCGATTCTCGCCATCGCATATCTGCTCTCGATGAACTTTGAACCGGACTTCTCCTCCCAAGACATGGCAGTGGCGTTCAAAGCCAACATCTGGCTTGCTGTGCTCGCGCTCGGCACGTGCGTCGCCATGCTGGCGGCCATCGCCGTCGCAGCCTCGACCCGGCTCGGACAGATGCTCACCCTCGCTATCACCGTCGGCCTGTTCGTGCTCGGCCTGCTGTCGGACTGGCTCTTCGGCCGCGTCATGCGAACCGTCGAACAGGACTGGATGGCCAGAGCAAGTGAGGCCGGACTGACTGAACCCGCGGAGATCACCACGGTCATCGAACGCACAACGGGCGAGATCACCGAGAAGGTGACAAGCATCGAGCAGGCCACGGTTCCGCTGATGGACATGGCCACCTCCAGTGAGGTCTTTGGCTGGTGGCTGCTCAAGGCCGGCTACGCCATCCTGCCCAACTTTCAGGTTCTCTGGCTCTCCGACGCCGTCACGCAGGACATCGCCATTCCCACGGCCTACCTGACCAAGAGCATTGGATACGGCCTGCTCTACACCTGTGGGGCCATCTGTATCGGCATTGCACTTTTCCAGCGGCGCGATCTGGGCTGAAGACCCGGAGACTTCCACCGTGAGCCACGCCCCCAAGTCGATCGTCATCAAGGGGGCTGCCGAGCACAACCTCGCCGAAATCGACGTCGAGATCCCACGCGATCAACTGGTGGTCGTCACAGGCGTGTCCGGGTCTGGCAAGTCTTCGCTCGCGTTCGACACCATTTTCGCCGAAGGCCAACGCAAGTACATGGAGTCACTGACCGCCTACGCGCGGCAGTTTCTGCAGCAGGCGACTAAGCCACAGGTCGAATCCATCGATGGGCTTCCACCGACCATCGCCATTCAGCAGCGACGATCTGGTCACACGCCCCGCTCGACCGTCGCAACGACGACCGAGATTCACGACTACCTCCGGCTGCTCTTTGCGCGATGCGGCCACCCCACATGCTGGGCGGCAAAGGGTAAGGGAACCTGTGGAAGACCAATCGAACGAACGGGCACCTCGCTGATTATCGAGCGGCTCTGCGAGTTTCCAGAAGGCACCCGCATCATGGTGTGCGCGCCGATCATTCGCTCCCGCAAGGGGTTCCACCGCGACGTGCTGGCCGACCTCCAGTCCGCAGGTTTCGTGCGGGCACGCGTTGACGGAGACGTAGTCGACATTCGCGAGGTCCTTGCCAGGGGCGGAGAGAACCCGCTCGAGATCGCGCGGCACGAGCGGCACGACGTGGAGGCCGTGGTCGATCGCATCGTTGTCCGAGGCGACGAGACACGCAATCGGCTGGCCGACTCCGTCGAGACCGCTCTTCGCGCCGGCGGCGGCACGCTGCACGTCGTCCGGGATGTGAACGGCGACTGGGAGACGACGGCGTGGAGCAACCGGATGGCGTGCCCGGACCACCCGGAGTGCAGCCTGGAGGCACTTGAGCCACGAATCTTCTCGTTCAACTCTCCGCAGGGCGCCTGTCCAACCTGTGACGGCCTCGGTTCGACGCGTGAGTTTGATCCGTCGCTGGTGATCCCGGATCCGTCGATCGGACTCGGAGATGGCTCCATCGTTCCGTGGACGAAGAACGGCCGCCGCCTGAACACCTGGTACGGGCGACAGATCAGGAAGTACTGCCAGCACACAGGCCTCACGCGTGACACGCCAGTGAGTGATCTCACGTCAGCGCAGCGGACGCTGCTGCTCCGCGGCGCCGCCGAAGCCGGCGTCAAGGGCCTGCGGTTCGAGGGCGTGCTCCCCAACCTGCGCCGCCGGTATCACGAAACGGCAAGCGAGGCCGTGCAGGCCAGGCTCCATGGCTTTATGGCACGTGCCGCATGCGACTCATGCGGTGGCCGTCGACTTCGCCCATCGAGCCTGCACGTCCGCCTGTCGGGCGATGGGCGGATGTGGAACATTGCGGACCTCTGCGCCGCGTCCATCAGTGACGCGAAGGCCTTCCTTGCAAGCCTCTCACTCACTGAATCGGAAGCGACGATTGCCAAGCCAATCCTGCGAGAATTGCAGGCCCGGCTGGGCTTTCTTGAATCGGTCGGGCTGGACTACCTGACCCTTGAGCGAGGGACCTCGACGCTCTCGGGCGGCGAGGCACAGCGGATTCGGCTCGCGACACAGGTGGGATCGGGGCT
>CAZMPA010000030.1:4537-13241 GCA_964567915.1 uncultured Isosphaeraceae bacterium
AGGGGGGGGTCATCGGAACACTCAGGCATCTCGCAGACATCGGCAACACCGTGCTCGTGGTCGAACACGACGAGGAGATGATTCTCGCCGCCGATCACCTGCTGGACATGGGGCCTGCCGCCGGTGTCCACGGCGGGCAGGTCGTAGCGCAAGGGACGCTCGACGACATCATGGCGAGCCCGGACTCGCTCACCGCAGACTACCTGTCGGGCCGAAAGACGGTTGCCCGAACCGGCCCCCGCCGCACCATGTCCAAACGAGACGTTCTCGGCGTGCGCGGAGCAACAGCACACAATCTGAAGAAGGTCGATGTCGACTTCCCGCTCGGCGGTCTGGTCTGCGTGACCGGCGTGTCGGGATCGGGCAAGTCGACGCTCGTCAACGAGGTCCTCCTGAAGGCAGCTCGGCGGGCGCTGAACGGCTCAGGCGACACACCCGGACGCCACCGCCGGCTGACTGGCGTGTCGAGGATCGACCGGATCGTGGAGGTTGACCAATCACCGATCGGGCGAACACCGCGGTCAAGCCCCGTGACGTATACCGGCGTCTTCGACGCCATCCGAACGCTCTTCGCCAAGACGAAGGACGCTCGGATGGCTGGCTGGAAGCCGGGCCGATTCAGTTTCAATGTGGCGGGCGGCCGCTGCGAGGCCTGCCAGGGCCAGGGCGTGCGGCGCGTCGAGATGCACTTCCTCCCCGACGTCTTCGTCACGTGCGACAGTTGCCAGGGCGGCCGGTACAACCGCGAGACGCTTGAGATCCGGTGGCGTGGCAAGACAATTGCGGACGTCCTGGACATGACGGTCGAAGACGCTGTGAGCTTCTTCGACGCCCACCCCGCCGTACACCGAATGCTTGATTGCCTGAGCGATGTCGGGCTGGGCTATCTCCAACTCGGCCAGAAGGCGACGACACTTTCGGGAGGTGAGGCCCAGCGGATCAAACTCGCCAGGGAGTTGGGTGTCCGCCAGCAGGGCAAAGTGCTCTACGTTCTGGACGAACCCACCACCGGACTGCACATGGCCGACGTCGACCGCCTGATGCACGTGTTGAACCGGCTTGCCGACCGGGGCCACGCCCTCATCGTGATCGAGCACAATCTCGACGTCATCAGATCGGCGGACTGGCTCATTGATCTGGGCCCCGAGGGCGGCGATGGCGGCGGAGAGGTCGTTGCAGCAGGTACGCCGGAGCAGGTCGCCAAATGCAGGGCGAGCCACACGGGCGAGGTGCTACGCGGCCTCACCCAGATCGCCTAGCCGAAATCACGACGAGCCCATGGGTCAATCGCCGTGCGGGGGACTCGATTGCGACGGCGGGCGACGAAATACAAGCGACCGGGACACGAACCAGTTGAAGAGGACACCGGCGACCGACCCCATGAGCGCGCCAGCCACACCGGCCCAGGGGGTGGCGACGTCGTCGCCAAGCAGCCAACGCGTTACCACGTAGTTGACCACGACGGGCACAGCGCACACCGCGCAGAATGCCATGAACTGGCGAAGTACCGGCGACTCTCTGGCGTACCAGAACGCCAGGCGGCGATCCAGAATGAAGTTCCACACCATGGTGAGCGCGATGGCGATGATGATGCCGGCACTCATGCCGATGCGGTCCGCGAGCGTCGCCTCGATCAGCCACAGCAGGGCCGCGTAGACGACCACGCCACTGGCCCCGACCGCGGCGAACGGCAGGAAGCTCGACCAGCCCGGGAACTTCCATCGCGCCAGCCGCACAATGTGATGGAGGTACTGCAACTGCACCGCAAGTGACAACTTGCTCTGCCCGTGCCTACGCGTGGAGAAGTGGATCGGCACCTCCACGACCTTGCGGCACCGGCACTTGACGATCAGCTCCAGCCCGATCTTGTAGCCAATGGGGTCGAGGTCGACGGCACTGCTCCACTTGTCTCTGTGAAACGCGAGGAATCCGCTCATCGGATCTCGAACACGTGTGAACGGCCGAGCCATCAGGGTTGCGACTTTGGAGTTGATCCATCGAAGCACGCCCCACCCGTCCTCGGTGCTTCCGCCGGGGACGTAGCGGGAACCGACGACGAAGTCGGCGCCGCCGCGAAGTGCCGCCACCATGTCCGGAATTGCCTCGGGTGGATGCGACAGGTCGGCATCCATGACGACCAGGTACTGCCCCGTCGCCTCGGAGAGTCCACGGAGCACAGCGCTGCTCAGGCCTCGGTCCTCTGTTCGAACGATCAGCCTGACCCATGGCAAGGCGAGCTGCTCGATCAACTCCACGGTGCCGTCGCCGGAGTTGTCGTCGACGATGAGTACGTCGAGGTCGCAGTCCTGCCGCACGCCGCCGAGCCGCTCCAGCAGCGGGCCAAGGCTGTCGGCTTCCTGATAGGTGGGAACAATGACGCTGACGAGCGGCGCCGATGTCGGGGACGTCTGTGTCATCTGTCGAGCTCGGCTCCGCAGCCCAGAAGGCGGGCCGTTCCGAACTGGCCGCCGCGAGGCTCCGCCTCATATCGGCTTGATCGACCATGGCGCTCCCGACAACATCGAGGAATCAGTGGGCTCACGCCGACGCCATGCCTCGCATGATGGCTGCCGCAAGACGGAGATCGTCCGGGTGCGTCACCTTGATGTTCAGGGGGTCACCCGGTACGGCATGTACGGTGTGCCCCGATCGCTCAACGACCGATGCATCGTCCGTTGCCCCTTCCCCGCCGGCGGCATACGCCGCAACCAGAACGTCTTTGGCAAAGACCTGCGGCGTCTGCGCGAGCCGAAGGCAGTCCCGCGGCACCGTTCGCTGCACAGGAAGCGCCTCAAGCACTGGCGCCGTTTCGCCGCCAAGAATGGAATCCACCAGGGCGTCGCCTTCCGCGACATCCGCCGCCGACGATGGATCCACTTCCTTGACGGTACTCGTGACTTCGACACACGGCACGACGGCATCGAGCGACGCGGCCGCTTCAAAGATTCGATCCAGCAACGCGTCGCTCAGACATGGGCGGGCCGCGTCATGGACGGCGATGTGCGTCGCATCCTCAGACACGGACGCGATCGCCTTGGACACGGTCTCCCAGCGGTCTTGCCGGCCACCTTCAACGAGTTCGGCGCCGTGAAACCCGAGTACCGGGCCAAACCTCGCTGCAAAAGCCTCGAACGAGCCCGGCGGTCCCGCCACAATGATCTGTCTGACCTCAGCGCGGCGTGACAAAGCCTCCACAGTCCGGACCAGGAGCGGTCGACCACCGAGGTCCCTCGCCAGCTTGTCGCTGCCGAAGCGTGTGGATCCCCCTGCCGCCGGCACGATGGCGGTCACGGACATCATCGGGTTGCGACTCGCTCTGCGTGGCCGATCACGGGAAGCGGCGCCTCGAAGGACTCGCCCTGGATTGTGATCGTTCCCTGAAATGGCCCCTCGGTTCCGGGCAGCGGCGTAATGAGAATCGTCGCGAGCGATTCCCGGCCCTTCGGTACATCTGAGATGAGATCCGCCCTGAAGTGATCGCTCCCGGACGTCACCCCGAGAATCGTGTCGTCGCGGCCCACCTTGCCGCCGGTCCACTTGATGGGAAGCGTGAACTCACCTGAGCCCCCCACCGGAATGCCTCCGACGTTGACCCGCTGCTCGATGAAGAACCACGGCCGGTCCCCTCTGGGCGTCGGCCGATTGGTCCGATGTCGGACCGGAATCTCAAGAACGGGCGTCTCTGGATGGTCGGTCTCCACCAGCCAGAACTCGGCGATTGGTGCGCCGTCGCTATTGAGCCCGGTCGTGGCGTCCCACTCGGAGACGTCCCACGGAATCACGTGTTGCGACGTCACCGTCGAGTCAACCGGTTCACCGTTTACGGACAGCACCTTGAAGTCGGGTCCTTCCGGCGCGTCGAGCACGATGCGGCCGCGTGGGATGTAGTTGCCTTCCGGCCCGCGGTACCGGTAGGTGTCAATATCGCGTGGCCGCGCCCGCACGCCGCGGATGATCTCGCCTTCGACCGGCAGGGCAATCGGTGGTCGGCCCGCCACCTCCAGTTTCACGGAGGAGGTCTTGGTTGTCGGCGTCAGCCCTGCGGTCAGGGTGGCCGGCACCTCAATGGACTGCCCGGGCTGCAGCACCTGCGGCGTCAGGTCGAGCGTCGTGCATGAGCACCCACGCCAGGTTCCCTTCAGACGGATGGGATCTGCATCAAGATTGGTCAGGGTGACGGTCCGGGTCCTGATCTCTTCCGGCCGCAGAAAGCCGAAGGCATAGGAGGGTGGATCAAGCGATACCTCGACCGCTCGCTCGGCGGCCGCCGGATCGGGCGTCCGTTCAGGGGGTGCTGGCAGTGATTTCGGCGGGTCCGGGGCGGCTGGCTGGGCCGCCGGCGTGGCCGCTTTGGTTGCCTGCGGCGCCACGGGCGGACTGGTTGGCGACTTGGAATCACCATCAAAGGCGCCGCTGCCAAGCGCCACGAGTGCTGCGGCCACCAACAGGCCGCCGCCAATCTGGAGGAGCACCCGCCCGGGAATACCGCCTCCGCCGGTGTCATCTGAAACAGGCATGGCGGGCAGTGTAGGTGGGCCCCTGCCTGAGGGGGCCATTTGTAAACGACGACGCGATCGAGGATGATGCCGCACCCGAGCCGGAGTGGCGGAATTGGCAGACGCGACGGATTCAAAATCCGTTTCCCGCAAGGGAGTGAGGGTTCGAGTCCCTCCTCCGGTATTCGGATGAGCCCGGAGCAGGCCCCCGCCGCGGCCTGGCTCGTGGCCATCGAAACTTTGTTGGCATTCAATGGAAGTTTCCACACCCGCCTCCGCAACCGCGCGTACGGTGGGGCGATCTGTGGGCGAGGGTGTGGAGATTGCGCACCATGCCGTGCCATGACCGTTCCGGGCGGCCGCCCTATGTGGCCCGCGACATCGACTCTTACAACGCCAAAGCCGAGGGGAGCCCCGAAGTCTCTTCGCGCCCCGACCAGTTGCTGCTCCGGATCCTCTCGCTGCTCTCAGGCGACGTCCGGCTCCGGCTGCTGCACCGGCTCGCCGATGGGCCCTGCTCGGTGTCCGAGCTTGCAGCCCACCTGCATGTCAGTATCGCGCTGGTCAGCCACAACCTGAGAAGGCTGCACGAGGTCGGGCTGGTGCTGGTCAGGCCCAAGGCCCGGCAGCGGGTGTATCGGCTGGATGGGACGATGGCGAAGTCTGAAGAAGGGAGGTTGGTCATTGACCTGCCGCTGGAGTCGGGCTGGCAGGCGAGTCTGAGCGGCCCAGCCCCCACCCCATATGCACCCGGCCTCCCAGCCACCCGCACGTCGACCATCAATCAGTTCCTTGCATCGGGCCGCCCAGAGGCGTCCTCGCAGCCTCCAAGGCACCGATCCGGCCCCGGCGAGTGAAAAACGTGAACCGAACTTTGACGAGTCAGCGCTTGGGTTCTGGATTCCGGCGTGTAGCATGCCATGCTGAGGGTGGATCCCCTCCCGTGCGGAAGCGGGCAGGCTTGCGGTACGGTGTGGATCCGAGCGTCCGAGAATCAGCGGTCGGGGAGTCCCCCGACAACGGAAGAGAGAGAGGTACAGCATGAAGACCATCCAGTTGTTTGGCGTTGCAGGCATTCTTGCAGGCAGCGGGACTTTGGCGTTTGGCGGATTTGCTCCGTGTGACGGCGATGCATCGCTGCTCACCGAGAGCCTCGATACAGCGACCATCACACCGGGGGGATCCGTGTCCTGTGAGACCGGGTCGACGACCCCCGGCCACGTCTATGGTCGCTCGCACGACCTGAGCGAGCTCGGCCTCAGCGGCGGCCTTGAGATTGGCTGCGTGCACTGGGGCATCGAGACAACCGACATGCCGGTCGACATGACTGTCAGCGTCTACCGCGATACCGATGGCGATCGCGTCCCCGGAAGCTCGGCGGGCGACTTGAGCCTGTTGGGCTCCATGGTTGTCACCGACAGCGGCGACACAACCCCCCACTTCCTGACAGCCACCTTCAGCCCCGCGTTGAGTGTCAGCGACAGTGACCTGATTTTCGTCACCATTGAACATGACAGCGTCTCGGGCCTGCCCAAGGTCGGTGCCAACAGCGCTGGCGAGAACAGCCCGAGTTACCTGCGGACGCTCACGGGCGACTGTGGAATTCCCAACTGGACCACGACAAGCGGCATTGGCTTCCCAAGTGCCCATTGGGTGGAGTCGGTCGAAGTTTCCGGGGCTGCGAGCAGCGACCCCTGCGACGAAGCCCTCCCCGATTGCCATACAGACCTCACTGGCGCGGGCGGCGTTCCCGACGGTCTGACCGACGTCAACGACGTGCTGACCGTCATCGGCGGCTTCGGCCAGACCGGCGACGGGACCTTCCGACCGGACGGCGACGTCTACCCGCTTCCCAGCGGCGACTGCTCAACGACGGTCGATGACCTGCTTGAGGTGATCGCGGCGTTTGGCGGCGAATGCGAGGCTGT
Organism: uncultured Isosphaeraceae bacterium; assembly: GCA_964567915.1. Lineage (GTDB taxonomy): Bacteria > Planctomycetota > Phycisphaerae > Phycisphaerales > SM1A02 > UBA12567. The sequence goes on from CAZMPA010000030.1 coordinate 10,962, forward strand.
TGAGCCGACTGGGGCCTGCTGCCGCGGAATTGGGATCTGTGACATCCTGACAGAGGCCGACTGCACGCAGGACCCGATAGCGGAGTGGCACGGCGCTGACTCGGAATGCGAAACCGCCTGCCCACCGATAGGCGACGCGGCCGTGAATGAAGTCAGGCTCAACCAGCCAGGCGCTGACGATGACGAATGCTTTGAACTCACCGGCGAACCAGGCACGACCCTTGACGGACTCACGTACATCGTCATCGGCGACGGCACCGGAACCGGCGGCGGCGTCGTTGAAGAGGCCGTCTCCCTGGATGGCCAGGTCATCAACGCTGCCGGGTTCTTCCTCTGTGGTGAGCCCACCATGACGCTTGCTACGCCTGACCTGGCGTATGAGCTCAACTTCGAGAGCTCCGACCAGACGACGCACATGCTCGTCGCCGGCTTCACCGGCATGCTCGACGACGACCTGGACACAGACGACGACGGCACGCTTGACGTGGAGCCGTGGGCGTCGATCGCCGATTGCGTGGCCTTTGTCGGCCCGGATCCGGCGGCGGGCGATGCCGTGTACTGCAGCACGCTGGTTGGCCCCGACGGCGATTACACCCCTGGCCATGCCTATGTCTGCGATGCAGCCTGGTATGTCGGCACCTTCGAGTTGTCCGTCCTGGACACGCCAGGAGCCCCCAACAACTGTGATACCACCGACTCGGATGGCGACGGCATCATCGACACGGTCGACAACTGCCCCGATCTGGCCAACCCCGATCAGAACGACTGCGACGGCGATGGTGTTGGTGATGCCTGCGCAATTGCGGACGGCATTTCCAATGACTGCAATGCCAACGGCACGCCGGACGAGTGCGAAGATGACTGCAACGACTCCGGCCAGCCGGACGATTGCGACATCGCTGACGGCACCAGTGCCGACTGCGACGGCAATGGCACCCCCGATGAGTGCGACCCGGATTGCAATGGCAACGGCGTGCCCGATGTGTGCGATATCGCCGACGGCACCAGCGAGGACTCGGACGGCAATGGTGTCCCGGATGAGTGCGAAGGCGCGGTCTTCGTGATCAACGAGATCAATGCCGACCCTGATTCCACGCTTGGCGACGCCAATGGTGACGGCGTGGCCCACTACGGTGACGACGAATTCGTCGAAATCGTCAACATGAGTGGCGCCGACATTGACATGAGTTCGTGGACGCTCGCGGACGGCTATGGCGTCCGTCACACGTTCCCGTTCGGAACGATCGTCGGCGACAGCTGCGCGGTCGTGGTCTTCGGCGGCGGCACGCCCACCGGCGATTTCGGCGGCGCCATTGTCATGGTGTCATCGAGCAACACACTCGGCCTCAACAACGGTGGTGACACGGTCACCATCGCGGACGCCGATGGCAACGTGCAGCTCACGATTGATTACGGCTATGCCGGCACGAATCAGTCAATCACTCGCAACCCGGACTTCTACGGCGTGGACTGGGTGGAGCATTCCACCGTCGCGCCGGACGGCGCACTGTTCTCGCCGGGCACCCGTGTGGACGGCGTCGGCTTCGGCGGTGACTGCGGAGGCGGCAGCCTTCCGGACAGCGACGGAGACGGCGTGCCCGACGACTATGACAATTGCGATCTGGCCAACCCGGACCAGGCGGATTGCAATGAGAATGGCGTCGGCGACGTCTGTGACATCGCGGACGGCACGAGCCTCGACGACAACGGGAACGGCATCCCGGACGAGTGTGAGGTGACCGTCGGCGGCGGCTGGATCAACGAGTTCCACTACGACAACGGCGGAAGCGATCTCAACGAGTTCGTGGAGGTCGTGCTGCTCGACGGCGTGGATGCGTCCACGGTGACCCTGTCCTTCTACAACGGCAGCAATGGCACCGTGTACGCCAGCTACAACGGGTCCGAAATGGCCGCAGGCGAGGCGGGGACCGGATACGCCATCTTCTCGATCGCCCACTCGGGCATCCAGAACGGTTCCCCGGACGGCTTCTGCCTTGATATCAATGGCGACGTCGCCCACTTCGTCTCCTACGAGGGCGCCCTGACCGCCACAGACGGCCCAGCAGCCGGCCTGACGGCCGAGGACGTGGTAGTGGTAGAAGGCGGCGGCAGCACCGAGCTGAGTTCTCTGGGCCTCACAGGCTCAGGTGGCGACGCCTCGGCCTTTGTCTGGACGGAATTGGTCGATCTGGCCAACCCCGGCATCAGTAACGATGGGCAGACTATGACCCCCTGAGCGGGTGAAAACGCTCTTTTTAGGTGTCTGATCCGGCCAGGGCC